>NZ_DGRF01000076.1:0-14871 GCF_002390995.1 Clostridium sp. UBA4395 | reverse complement strand
ATAATATCTTATCTGTCAACATTTTTTTAAGAAGTTTTTTTCTTAATTTCTTGTTGTTTTACGCCGCATCTCTAAGCGACAAGACTTATCTTATCATGATCTTAAATAGATTCAATTTCATTATTTACCTGTTAGCTAGATAATATTCATATATTCCTATATTTTTCATCAACATACTTCTATTTTCTTGTACTGATACACCAGGACAAGTATCCTTATATATGTTTACTATATATGTATATTAATCCTTTTTTCTAGACTTTTTGTATATTTTAATCCCTATTAATGTTATAATATTAATAATAGATATTAGTTAATTATTAGTATTAACTTTCTTTAGGAGGATGATAATAATGAATGATACATTACAATTAAAAAAAACTCCAAACTTTTCTTTAATAGGTAGTGATAACAATACTCACTCAATTGGTGACTTCTTAGGCAAAAATATAGTATTATACTTTTATCCAAAAGATAATACCCAAGGTTGTACAAATGAAGCTATAAACTTTAAAGATAGCAAAGAATTATTAGCTGAATTAGATACAGTAATTATTGGAATTAGTAAAGACAGTGTTAAATCTCATGAAAGGTTTATTGAGAAACAAGAACTTAACTTTCTTTTGTTAGCTGATGAAGATAAATCTGTTTGTCAATTATATGATGTTCTAAAAGAAAAGAATATGTATGGTAAAAAGACTATTGGAATAGAAAGAAGTACTTTCATAATAAATAAAGATGGCTACATAGTTAAAGAATTTAGAAAAGTTAAAGTTCCAGGCCATGTAGATACAGTAGTTAACTTCATTAAAGAAAATTTAGTATAGATATATCATTTAAAACATATTTTTAACAAAACATCTAACTATTTATATATAATTAAAATGAGCAACCCTTTCACTTACAATAAAAGGGTTGCTCATTTTTAATTTAAACAGATATTTTTAATCTTCATTTCTCTCACGCTTCTTTTTTAATAACTCACCTGTGTTAAGACCCCCATTTTGATTTTTGTATTTATCCCTATTAAGTCTATCTTTATATATGCTTATACGCTTTATATTAGTTTTTTCCTGTTTTATATCTAGCTTTTTTTCTTCTAGATCTGTTTTTATAATTTCTTTTTTAAATATATTTTCTTCTTCTTTATTTTTCTTAGTTAAACTACCTATCTTTTTTGCTTTTATAGTATTATTTTCTTCTTTGTATTGTTCTATTTTAATTGCATATATCTTTTCTTTAATGTTATAAAAGAGCTTCTTATTTATATACCTCTTTAAACCTAACCTTCTATAAGTTATATCAAATAAAAACAATAACATAGCTGTTATTAATAATAAATTAGTTATATTTCTTTTAGTATGGCCTTTATTGCTCTTTATCTCATATATATCCTCTACAGAATTTATAATTTTTCCTTCAGTATCTTCTACTAAAGCTAATAAACTATTAGATTGTTCTTGAAATTTGTATTCGGGAGAATATTGATATGCAAACCCTCCTAATTGACTAGCTAAAATCTTACCTTGTAACTCTTCAGTAATGTTAAAACTATAAAATCCCAATTCACTCATAGGTACATTTCCTTCATATTTACCAGGTGATACTTGTTTTAGTTCAAATTCTGACGTAGTGTTTCCTTCAAAGGTATACGCTCCTTTAACCTTCTTATTATCCTCATTGTTGTTAGTCTCATATTGTACTTTGGCAATACTTCCTTCCTGTGTAATACTTAAATTTCCACTACTATCATAATCAATCATTGTCCATGATATTATATTACTAAAAAGTTGTGGTGTTTTTTTAAATGCTAATAAATCTTTACTCCATTGTCCATTTACATCTGAGGTAAAAGCTACTACTCTACCAATACCATATTGCCATGCTGCTAAAACTGGTTCATCCATATGAGAAGTCAATATCTCTATAGCTGTATTTTTTATAGAAGTACCTACATAACCAAAAATATGTGGAAATTTCCCTTCATATATAACATTATTCAAAATATCATGATGAGCAGATACTTTAGGAGTAAATTCTTCATTTATTAAGTATTCCCCAGTAGATATTAATATTTCATTTGCAAATATTCTTGGTACATCTGTATATATATCACTATGATAGTACCTCCCCCCAGCATTATTACTAAGCCATTCTAACAATTGATTATTACTATCAGTACCTATAGACACTGTAGATAAAGTCATTTTATCCTTCTTAATATCATTTATTAAAGCTTTATATTCATTTTCTCCCATACCATCTTGTCCATCTGTTAATAGTATTATATGTTTTATTTTTGCACTACTTTCTTTTTGCTTGTTATAAGCTTCATTTAGCGCTGAATATATAGACGTTCCACCTTCAGCTATAATACTATTAATTTTATCAGAAACCGTATCTTTGTTAGATAGCTTTTGCATAGGTACTGCCCAGCTATATTCTGTATTAAAAGTTACTACACCTATATTATCAGTTTCTCTTAAATTATCTAGGGATCTAATTGCAGCCTCTTTTGCTAAGCTAATTTTACTAAAACTGCCTTGATCTGAAGACAGCATACTAGAAGATCTATCTAATACCAACGTTAAAGATATCTCCGGAATTTCATTTTTACCTTTTTTATCAGAGCTAACAGGAAGTATCTCTTCAAAAACCGAATTCTTATATCCTCCTAAAGCATAAGAGTTATCTCCCCCTGTAGTTATAACTGCACCACCATAATCTTTCACATAACTTTCCACATTATCTAAAAAACCCTTAGGTAAATCGTCTACATGGGTATTGCAAAGAAATATTCCCTTATATTCTATAAGTTCATTTATAGATCTAGGTGCAGTACTAGGATTTATCATAGTATAACTACTACCTATGGTCTTTAGATTTTCTTCAAGTCCCTTTCCTTCATCAATTTTTCCTTGTATTACCAAAATCTCTGGTTTTGAAACTATATTAGTATATGTTGTATATTCATTATTATATGAGATTCCATCATTTTCTGGCTCTATAACTACTTTATATGGTTTAAACCCACCTTTATGTTGAATATCTTTAAATAAAAATGTATTATCGCCCTTTTCTATATCAATTTCTTTTTCACTTTTTTTTTCTCTTCCTGAATATACTGATATCCTTGATTTTGTCTTAATATTAGATTTAATATTTACAGTTACAGAAAATTCTTCTCCTATAGCTACTTTGTCAAGTATATCTATATCTTCTATATATACATCTTCTACTTGTTCACTATCTACTTTATATACTTGAAAATCAATCTGATTATCCTTAAAATAAGTTGACGTTTCTAATATATCACCTTGATTTTCTTTTCCATCTGTAATTAAAACTACTCTCTTATAGTCACTATCTTTAAACATGCTTAAAGAAAATTTTATTGCTTCTTCTATATTAGTAGTATTACCAATTGGAGAAGTTTGAATATCATTAAAGCTTTTAGAGTAGGTAAGGAACTGTTCTATTTCTTGATTTTCACCAAAAGTAACTATTCCTATTTTATTATTTGATGGTGAAGCTTCTATAGCACTTTTTACAAATTCCTTTATTTCACCTTTATAATTACTCATACTATGAGATAAATCCAATAAAAATATGGTTGATGAATCCTTTGTCTTAACACTTATACTTATGTTACACATAGCAAGTATAAGTATTGTTATAATAATAAACCTATTTATATTAATAAAACTAATACCTTTGTCTTTTAATTTAATCTTTTTAGATATCAAGTACATTACCATGAGAATTATTGGTATTAAAAATAACAAATATACTTTTTCAATTTCAAAGTTCACTCCAGTCCCCCCTTTCTAATGATTATATAGCTATAAAAAATTAATTTTTAATATATACTTTAATATCCCTTTTTATACAAAACCCATTCCACAATAATAAAAAGCATAATTAAACTTATTATATAAGGTGTTATATTTAACATTCCTTTAATGCTACCCTTGTTATTCGATCTAGCTTCTAAATCCTCTATAGTATCTTCCATTATATTTCCTTCCTCAATAGATGGAAAATTAATAGAGAACATTTCATTAAAACTATGATTATTATCTTCTATAGCATAAACTCCAAGCTCTAAATTTTCCTTTAATATACTATCATTCTCTATAGTATGCACTCTTCCACTGGGAGTAGTTAAAATTAATTCATCATATGCTGAACTTCCATTTATTTTTATATCCTCTCCACCAATATAATTACTATTAACTATATTTCTATCTATAAGCTCTTCACATATATAATCAATAAGCATAGGAAACTCTGCTTTAAGTGGTAAATCAGTATCATGAAAATCAAAATTTACTACAGCAACTTTCTGATTATTATGTTTCCCAAGAAATAATACAGATTTATCTCCTATATTTATTAAAGACTTTGCCCATGACGGCATTTCAGTCTTCTTTATTTTAGATGCTATAAAAGTCATATTCTGAAGGTATTTAGGTATATCTTCACTAACTACCGCAGCTTCTCCACCAGCTTGTTCACCTAATACACTAAATAAATTATTTTCTGTTGGATTAACTATTAAAATATTACCATCCTGAGGCATATATTCACCTAACATGCCATCAAAAATATATAAATTATATCTATCCTTTTCAGATATATTACTTATATCATTAGTTTTTATTACATCTGCCTTACTAACTACAGACAAAGCTTTCTCCAAAAAGACATTTTTATTACTTACAAGCAATACTTTTTTATCATCATTATTCTTCATTACATGATAAAATGTATTATCTTCTAATATGGCATCCTTTCCTGATATTTCACCTTTTAAGTAATCTATATCAGTATCTTCTATATTAAAATTAAGTGTAATCTCTTCTCCTTTTTTTAATTCTATGGAAGTAGCTTCTAGTAATTCCTTTTCCCCATAAAGATAAAAATCTCCACTATAATCATCATTTCCTCTATTGGTTATGGTTGATATTATTGATACCTTTCCATCTTCTATTTTATGAGCAATATTATCTATAGATATATTAGATTTGTTTTTATCTAAATAAACTATTCTTCCATTTATATCTCCTATGTCTAATTCTTCATCAGTTATAAATAACACCTCATAATTTTTTAGCTCCTTAGTCATTGATTCAATTAATTTTATAGAATCCTTTAAATCCCCTGGACTAAAACTTTTAGTTATGCTGTCAATTTTATCTTTAACTAAGTCCTTATTTTCTGATGCTGTAACTAATACCTCCACATCCTTATTTCCTGTAATAATAGATATCTTTGTGCCATTTGTAGCAGATTCTATATATTCTTTAGCTATAGCTTTTCCTCTATTGATACAGGTTTCCTCATTATTTACACCTAACATACTAGCTGAGTTGTCTATTACTATTATTAAATCAGTATATTCCTTACCCAAAAATCTTATAAATGGATTCATAAGAGCTAATATAATTAGTAATGTAATCAATATTTGGAGGAATAACATAATATTTTTCTTTAATTTTTCAAAAGGACTATTAACTTCTAGTGTTTTATATATTTCTTGCCAAAATATTAACGATGATACTGAGAGATCCTCAGATTTTTCCTTTAAAATATATAATAAAATTAAAAAGGGTATGGTTACTAAAAAAAATAATGGCCATATATTCAAAAAGCTCATAAATTTCCTCCTTACCCTAAAAGTTTATGATTAAATAAATCTGTTAAAATTATTTTTTCTATATCCTCTTCCGAATTTACCCTTATAAAAGCTCCACCATACTTTTTAACTATGTTTTTTAACATATCCTCATGTTCTTTTATCCTAGATTTATATAATTTTAATAACTTTGGTGTTATTGATACTTTAGCTTCATCCTTAGTTTCCATATCTATAATATTCTTAGTTCCCATAATCTCAGGATCTCTTTCTTCTTTGCATAATATTTGTATAAATACAACCTGTTGTTTTTTATAAGTAAGATACTTCACTATTTCTTCTATTTCTTCTTCTCCATTAGAAATTAAAAAATCCGATATTAGAATAGACATACCTATATTAGTAAATCTATTTTTTAATATAGTTGATTTCAGGTTTGTTTTACCACTAAACTCTAAGCTTTCTAATCCATCTATAATCTTAATAAAAGATTCTTTTCCCCTTGACCTGTTAAATAGTTCAGTTCCCTCTTCCTTTAACACACTAATTCTTACCCTATCAAGATTATTAATAGCAATATAACTTAAGGATGCTGCTATTTTTAAGGCCATGTTCCCTTTATTAAATTCTCCAAAATCCATAGACTTACTACAATCTATAAATATACTAAAGTTACCTTCTCTTTCTTCCATAAAAAGTTTTACAAATAATTTTTCAAATCTTCCATAAGCATTCCAATCTACCCTTCTAAAATCGTCCCCATGAACATACTCTCTAAAATCTGAGAACTCTACTGAAGTTCCTCTAGCTTTAGATTTTCGCCCTCCTTGAGTTCCTTTGGATAACTTAAGATTTAATTTTATACTAATATTATTTAGTTTTCTAAAAAATTCTTTATCAAATTTCCTGTTCATTTTATATAACCTTCAAACTTTTAATAACTTCTTTAATAACCATATCAGTAGTTATACCTTCTGATACAGCTTCAAAATTAAGGAATATTCTATGTCTCAACACTGCATATGCAATATCATTTATATCTTCAAAGGCCACATTAAGTCTACCCTTTAAAATAGCTTCTACCTTAGAACCATTAAAAAGACCTTGAGCTCCCCTTGGACTTGCTCCTACTTCTACATACTTTTTTATAAAATCATTAGAATATTCACTTTCAGGATGAGTTGCTAATATGAGTTTTAGCGCGTATTCTTTAACTGCCTCTGCCATAGGTACTTCTCTTACAATCGACCTCATAGCCAATATATCTTCACCTGTGAGTATACCTTCCAAATTTACATTGTTATTAGTAACAGTAATATCCATAATGTCCTTTAACTCATTTAAGGATGGAAAATCGACTTTTAACTTAAATAAAAATCTATCCATCTGAGCTTCTGGAAGGGGATAAGTTCCCTCCATCTCTATTGGATTTTGTGTAGCTAAAACCATAAATGGGCTAGGTAAATTATATGTGGTTCTTCCTACGGTAACAGTTTTTTCTTGCATGGCTTCTAAAAGAGCTGATTGAGTCTTAGGAGTAGCTCTATTGATTTCATCTGCTAAAACTAAATTGGCAAATATAGGGCCTTGTTCAAATTTAAATTTAGTTTCTTCTTTATCTTTAACAATAAGGTTTGTTCCAACTACATCAGCAGGCATAAGATCCGGTGTAAACTGAATTCTTGAAAAACTTAGCTTTAAGACCTTAGAAATAGTTTTAACTAGTTGAGTTTTTCCAAGTCCTGGCACTCCTTCTAGAAGTATATTTCCTCCACACAAAGCTCCTATTAAAACCTTTCTTATTACATCCTTTTGACCTATAATCCCCTTAGATATTTCAATTTCACACTTATTTATTTTCTCTACAGTATCTTCTATTAATTGTTTATTTATCTCCATTTTCCACCTCATCCTTATTTTAATTCTTCAAAGTATTTTTTTATTAAATCTTGCAGCGACTTTGGTATTGATTTATTTTTAAGTCCTACTATCTCACTATTAGAATATTCATGAATAATTTTTTCATAGTCTATAGAATCTCCAGCTATGTTTACTCCATTCTTCGTAGTGATACTTTGAGAATTTCCACCTTCTGATATATTTCCTTTTAAATTATCATCAGCACCTGTACCTCTATTAGGAAGAAATACCTTCTCACCACTGTTAAGCTTTCCTTCTCCATTTTCTTTATTTCCAGTATCCCATCCACTTCCATTTCCTGAACCACTACCATTTCCACTTCCATTACCTGTGCCATTGCCGTTACCATTCCCTTGGCCATTTGTTCCATTTCCACTTTGATTATTTTGTGCTTCAGTACCATTTTTGTTATCTCCATTATCAGCATTGATGGAATCCTTATTTAAACTTATCAAAGCATTTTGTAACTTACTAAGATCTATATTCCCACTACTAATGGATGCTGCTGTAGAGGATAATGCACCTTTTAAATTTTCATCTGTTATATTAGCAGATATATTCTCAAGATTATTTGAAATTTCTTCTTTATCTTCATCTTTCAAATTCTTTAAATCTTCCCCTAATTTATCTAAAGCTTCTTTAATTTTATCTTCATCTTGAGAATTTATAGCTTCGCTAAGTTCTTTCATTTTGTCAATTTTAGATAACTCCTTAGCAATTTTATTTAAAATAGCTAATTTTTCACTTGTTTGTTCTTTGTTTAAATTTAATTTTTTCAAAATATTCTGTATTTTGTTTTTACTATCCACACTATCTAAATTTTTCTCTATATTATCTAGTTTTTTCTCCAGCTTATTTAAAGCTTTTTCTGTATCTTTTTTACTTTTACTCTTCTTTATTTCATCTATAGACTTATCTAATTCCTTTACTATATCTAACTTATCCTCCTCTAATAACTCCTTACTACCCTTCGTGTCCTTTTTCTCATCCTTTATTTTTTCTATTACTTCTTTATTAAACTTCTTCATCTTTCTAATCTCTCTAGCTTGGTTTTTAGCAGTAGTCGGAATACATAAAATTATAATGAAAACTGTTAAAATAGCTATTAAACTATATAAATTCTTTCTTTTTATGTGAAAAGGAGTAATTTTTGAAATCTTAATTTCTCTTATTACCTCTATGGTATCTTCCTTCTGTGCATTTGATATGTTGTCATCCTTATTTATTAATTCTAATGAAGTAATTAATCTCTCATTAAGCCCCTTAGAATCTAGCTTAAGAGTTACCTTTTTATTATCTGGTCTAAGCTTATACAAATATATAAATATATAAATACTAATAGATATAGTGAATATAATAAAGCATATTTCAAATAAATTGTATATGGGTATAAATAACCCTAATATGCTTGCCATAAAGGAAATACTTAATGCCACTATTAGTGACACTAGTAAATTCTCTATAAATACATTTAGCCTTATTCTTTTTCCACCCTTCTTTATAAACTTTGAAATTTGTTTATCTATATTGTTCATCTTCTCACCTTAATAATTGATTTTCTTACTGGATTTAATCTCCATGCTGAAAGTAATATTAGCAATAATGTTACTATTCCTTGATTTATTAAAGATATAACAAATATTTTATTTAAATTCATATAGTTTATTAAATCAGGAGCAAAGTATAAAATTCCATTCTGTTTAATTAGAATATATATAAACTCAATAGTTGGATTAATATACAACCAAAATGGTAGATTTATTGTAAATGTTGATATTGTATTATTAGATAATGCATCATAATAATCTCTACTAATCACAACAAAACCTATTATAATAGTTCCAATTACAATAAATAAAACCGTTAATATACTTGCCACCGTTGAAGATTTTGAACTCTTAAATACAGTAGACATAAATATTCCTATAGATCCCACATATATAGTTGTACTTATAAAAAATAGTGTTAATATAATTAATTCTTTAAAACTAGTACCTCCAACTAAGAAGTTTATAGCATATATTGGCATAGTGCTAATAATTAATAAAGCAACTTTTGTTACAGTTGACATTAATTTTCCTAAAATTATTTTCATAGGTGACAGATTAGTTGAAAGTAAAATATCTAATGTCTGCCTTTCTCTTTCTCCTGTGATTGATGTAGCTGTAAGTACTGGTACTATAAACATCAATAACACCGCTTGCCCACAAGCTAAAGCAAAACTTAGTATTGTAAATTTACTTAAATCTATTCCCATACCATATTTATCACTATTTATAATAAAATAAGCCCACATAGCTACTATTGAAAGTATCCCTACATATAACATAACCATTAAATTAAATCTGAAGGTTCTAACTCCTACCTTGCTTTCATTCTTCAATATAGGATTAATTTTCATAATTCTTTCCCCCTACTTCGATTCCTTTTCAGTAATCTTTATGAATACATCCTCTAAATTTTCACTTACTTGAGTAAAAGAAACAATAGGTATATCCTTTAATACCAAAGCCTTAATAGTATTAGATATTTCTATTTCTCCTCCATTGAAAAAAACTGTAAGTTCTTTTGAATTTTCCTTTATATTTGTTATATATGGAAGTTCACTAAGTATAACCTTTGATTCCTTAACTTTATCTCTTACTATTATTTTTAATGGATTATTACTACTCATTCTGCTTAGTAAATTATTTATACCACCGGAGTATATCAAATTACCTTCTTCTATAATTCCAACTGATGTACAAATTTCATTCATTTCAGAGAGTATGTGAGAACTTATGATAACTGTCTTATCCATGTCTTTGAGATTTTTCAAAATACCCTTCATCTCAAATCTAGATCTAGGATCCATTCCTGAAGCTGGTTCGTCAAGAATTAACAACTCTGGATTATGAACTAAACTTCTTGCAAGGCAAAGTCTTTGTTTCATTCCTCTAGATAATCCGTCTACATAGGCATGTTTTTTTTCTTCTAAGTTAACTAATTCTAGTAAATCCATTATCAAATCTTTTGATTCTTTTCCTACAATTCCATAAATAGATGCATAAAATTCCATATACTCTATAACTTTTAAGTTCTCATAAGACCCAAAGAAATCAGGCATATATCCGATTTTTTCTTTTAACTTTTTATTATCCTTTAAAGCATCTATCCCATCTACATATATTTCTCCACCATCAGCAGGTAATAGCCCAGCAATGATTTTCATAGTTGTACTTTTTCCTGCTCCATTAGGACCAATAAATCCAAATATATCCCCTTTTTTTAGATGCATATCTAATCCATTAACTGCTTTATATTTACCATAAAACTTTTCAAGATTTATTATAGTTAACATCTACTTCACCTTACCCTTCACAGAAATATCTGGAATTCTAGTCCACTCTTCATTATTACCATGAATTTTAATTTTAATATTTCCATCTAAGATGTAGTCTTCTATGTTAGTTAAGCTTAACTCATCATCAAAATTTAATACTTCATAATCCTTAATCTTGTAATTGTAAATTTTATATTCACCCTTCATTTTGGAACTACCTTGAGAG
This sequence comes from Clostridium sp. UBA4395, assembly GCF_002390995.1. NCBI lineage: Bacteria > Bacillati > Bacillota > Clostridia > Eubacteriales > Clostridiaceae > Clostridium > Clostridium sp. UBA4395. The sequence continues at coordinate 3,765 of NZ_DGRF01000076.1, read as the reverse complement.
TAATTCTTTTGAAAATTAATACTTTCTATAACTACATCTTCTTCTTGTAATTGATAACTAAGTATTAATTCCAAGTTTCCACTTATTGTTCTTTCATTAGGGTCATAATGTCCATCTACATTACTTTGTTCCATTATATATGGTACAAAATAACCATATGGATATTCTATAGTGCCATCTTCTGACTTATAACTTATATTTATATCATTAATGAATATAGTATCATTTTTATTCAAAGGAGCTTTACCATTTACTTTTAAATCATATTCTACTTCCTTTTCTGTAACCGCAATTAGTTTAGAAGCTTTTTTATTATTATCATACATAGAGTTATTATATAAATAATCCAATAACTCACAAGTTCTTAACTCATACTTTTTATTATCTTTAATTTTATTACCATTATTATAATTATCATCTCTAATTTTATTAGTTATTTCCCACATATTTAATGCTGAAGTAAATTTATCACTATCCTCTACAGATATCTTTTCACCATTAGCTAAACTTCCCAAATCCCATATTTTATATGGAGTCATAACCACTAACTTTTTAATATCACACCCTAAGTTATTGGTAATATATCCCGTTAGCTTACCACTATAAAATTTCAATTCCTGCTCCAATGGTTCAAAGGTAGTATTAAAATTACTAACCTGAAAAACTTCTGGACTAAATGAAGACACTTCACCAAAATTATAGTATGTCTTATCCCCTTCTTTTATCATATTTAATCTCATAGTTGCATTTTCATTGCTATTATAATTATTATTATATCTATAATAGTCATTGGTATTTTCTATGAGATTTAGATTTATATCTTCTGGTTCTTCTATTACTACTTTTCTACTTTTGGCTGTTAACACCCCTAGATAACTCTCGATTTTTGTCTGTCCATCTAAATCTACTGATACAATATTTACTTTATTCGCTATAATGTCTTGTACCCTTGAATTACTGCCTATAAAATATATAAGAACTGTAAACCCAATAGATATTATCGGTATTAATAACCATACATAATCTCTTTTATTTAGCCTCTTCAATACAATATAGATTAGTACACCTATAATTAATATATATATTATAAAAAGTATTATCATAAGCTGAAAAGATGGCAGACCTATATCCTTAACTGTACTTAATAATGAATTTAAATTCCAAAATCCTTCTCGACCATTGTCAATTTTATTATTAAAATCTGATGTTATTTCTCCCCATACTAAATTATTTTCACTTGATTTTGAAATCTTTTCTGTAGCTAAATCCCAGGGAAATACAATAACCTGTCCATTTTTCTTAATAACCTTGCTTATAAAATTATTATCCTCAAACAAGCTCATAGAATCTTCGATATTCATTTTCACTGCTAATACATTTAAATTATCTTCTCCAATACTCATGTCCCGTGATATGGCTTCAGAAAAAGTACCATTTATAATTTTATTATTAATACCACCTATAACCTTTTTATAATTCTCTCCCGTACCAACTACTAAAATTCCTCCATTAGATACCCATTGATTTAAATTAGTTATATTATCCTCTGTTAATTTTAACGTATCATAATTATTTATAATTATCATATCAATAACATCTAAAGACTTAGAATTTTTTTCTATAACTTCTTCTGATATACTAACTGGAATTAACTTTTTATTCCCCATATCAGGATTATTATTCATATTGACATTAATATTAGATATATAATTTAAACCATTAAAATCATCAGTCAATACACCTACTAATATATCTCCATCATTTAATCTTCCTTTATTAACATTGATTGTTTCTTCATGTATAACTTCATTATTATCTGTAATTAACCTTACTTTAAACTTATTCACAATATTTATGTTGTACCACAAGCTCTTAGTTGTATTTTCAGCAATATTTATACTTTCAGTATTTAAATCATATTTATTTGTATCTGGAACCAATGTTTCAATTTGTATCCTCCCCTGAAACTCCACCCCATTGTTAGTAATCACTAAATTGATAGGAGTTTTACTATTAATTTTATATCTTCCATCTACCCCATAAGAAGCTTTTAAATTTATGTTATATTTATTATCTATTGCACTTGCTATATTGAAATTTAAAATATTATATATAAAAATTATACTTAATATAGTCAGTATGAACCTGGATTTTATTAATTTGTTTTTTAAAATCATTAATTTACCCCCTAATTAATCTAAAAACATCTATTATTTATTTCTAATCTATAAATATATTTATTTTAAATTGAATATATTTATTTTTATTTATTTTTATTTACTACATGTTTAATTTTAACATAGTTTAATTAGTAAATTTATTACAAATACATTACAATTTATTTATATATTACTTACAATTTATTTACGAAATAATTTTATAAAAATCTATATAAAATATATATTTATAAAAAATGTAGATAAGTTTTATTTATATAACCTATCTACATTTATAATTATATTTATTTTTTTTGTAATTCTTCTTCAGCTTTTTTCTCTTCATCTTCATTATTTTTTAATTTATCAATTTCATTCTTAATTTTATCCTTCATCCTATTAGCATTTTTATTTATATTTCCTATCTCATTGGATATCTTAGATTCTATATTCAATATACCTTTACTTAAGCTAGTTAATTTTTTATTATTATACGAATTAGAATTTTCATTGGGCTTAATATATCCTGATTCAACTTTTAATCTATTTTTTATCTCTTTTAGTCTACTTATATATTCAGTAGAATGACTTATCTCTATTAGTTCATTTAAACTAGCAGATATTATAACTCCATCCTTTACTTCATCCTCAGTTACTTTATTCTTTTCTGCTTCTACTTTTTTTGCTTCAAGTTCCTCTTTTTTCTTGTCTATTTCTTTTTGCTTCTCATTCATTAATAATTGTTGTATTTGAGCCTCTACTTCTTGGATTTTACTATTTATTTCTTCCATCTTATACTTTTTTTCTTCTGGACTCATCTGCTTTTCTCTTACAGCTTCCTTTTGGTGCAATAATTCTTGCTTTATCTTTTCAAAATTATTAAGTAGCTCATTTTGATTATTTTTATTATTGAATTTTAAACTTTTACCTTCTTTGTTTTCTTCATCCACTTTAATATTTTTAAACAATGAACTTGTTTTGTTAATATTATTATTTTGTGATATGTTTATTCCCATTGCATTTATTTTCATTTTCTTTATCTCCTTATTTATTTATAATGGTATTTAAAATTTCTTCTTCTCTATCTATATACTCTCTAATCTCTGAATTATTTAATAACTTTTCTCTTACAACTTCAGTTATTATTCTATTTTCATTCATTAAATCAATTAGACTTTCGGCCACTATAATATCTTCTTCAGGGTCATTCTCTTTGTCCACTTCTTTTATATTATTTTTAGCTGGTTGCTTTTTAAATTTATTTAATTCCTCCTTGAAATTTTTATTTTTGTCATTATTTAAATTATTATTAATTCTATTTGATTTATTAAGCTTTTTAACTTTCCTGTTTTCATAAATTGCAAGTTTTTCAGTATCAAGATATGTCCTATCTACCATAACACTCCCACCCCTATCAAACTCCATTACTTAATTATCGTATTCTTTTATTTTATATTAATAGAATAATTATCCAAAACACTATAATAAATAAAATTTAATTGATTTATACTATAACTTATATTAGTTGTAAAAATGCAATAAAAAAAGTGCCCTTGGCACTTCAACTCCCATAACCCCTCAATCATGAGGGGGACTGGGGGTTTATTTT
>NZ_DGRF01000073.1:0-76336 GCF_002390995.1 Clostridium sp. UBA4395 | reverse complement strand
CCGTAGGCTTATTAAGCTTGCTTATAATCCCTAAAAAATAATTATCTTATATAAATTATAGCTTATTTTAGGTCTTTTGACCACAAATTTAGGCTTAAAAACTGACTTTACTCTTGCGGTTGCAATAGCTTGCGCTAAAACGGAAGTTAGTTTTTCATTCAACGAATCTATGTTATCCTATTTAAATCTTATGAAAAGGAGTAATAAAATGGCAAATATAACCTTTAATAATATTGTTAAAAAATATGATGAAACCAATATTGCTGTTGAAAACTTTAACTTAGAAATAAGAGATAAGGAATTTATTGTTTTAGTTGGACCATCAGGATGTGGAAAATCTACAACTTTAAGAATGATTGCAGGTCTTGAAAGTATTACAGAGGGTGAAATATTCATTGGTGATAAATTAGTAAACAATGTAGCTCCTAGAGATAGAGATATTGCTATGGTATTTCAAAGTTACGCTCTATATCCCCATATGACTGTATATAAAAATATGGCTTTTGGACTTGAAATGAAAAAGGTACCAAAGGATGAAATTCATAAAAAGATCACTGAAGTTGCTAAAACTCTAGACATTGAAGAACTATTATATCGTAAACCTAAGCAGCTGTCAGGGGGGCAATGTCAACGAGTTGCACTAGGACGTGCTATTGTTCGTAATCCATCAGTGTTTCTACTTGATGAACCTCTATCAAATCTAGATGCAAAGCTTAGAACTCAGATGAGAACTGAGATAATCAAGCTACATAAAACTTTAGGTACAACCTTTCTATATGTAACCCATGATCAGACAGAAGCAATGACCATGGCAGATAGGATTGTACTAATGAAAGATGGCCTTATTCAACAGGTAGATACCCCTATGAATCTATATAATAATCCTTGTAACTTATTTGTAGCAGAATTCATGGGATCTCCTAAAATAAATACCCTAGAAGTTACTCTTATAAACAACTCTAACAATTTTTATGCTAAACTTAATTGCATTACAATTAAATTACCTAATACAGATAAAATTAAGTCTTTATTTAACAACTACGCAAATAAATCTATTATCTTAGGCTTTAGACCTGAAGATATATATGTTGAGAATAACACCATTAAAGATAGTCTAAGCAATATTATTTCAACTAAAGTTGATATTACTGAACTAATGGGATCAGAATCATACTTATATCTAGATTGTAATGGTAACAAGTTAATAGCAAAAGTTCCATCTTCTGCAGATATAAAATCAGAACAAATAAATATAGCAATTGATACTAGCAAACTTCATTTTTTTGATAAAGATACAGAAGAAAGAATAAATATCTAATATTATTAAATTTTAAAAGCACCTTCTTAAAGATTATTAAGAAGGTGCTTAATTATTAACCTTTACTTGATTATCTAATTTATTATCTCTATATTGTCTATGCTTTCAATACGGATAATATTAGTTTTAGTAACATCCTTTTTATCTTTATAGGTTATCTTAACCCACTCATCATCTACATCAAGAACTTCACATTCCATTTCGCTTTTGCCTGTAAATACTACAGCTCCCTCGCAATCAATAATACATTTCACACCAATTAGATCCTTTAATAACTTTGACAAGGCCTCTTCCCCCTTAATCTTTCTTTTTAAATTCTTTAAATCACCTTCTAATTTTTTTATTTTTGATGAATATCCTATCTGAGATAGGACTAGTACGAATGCAATTAACCCAAAATACTCCATGGAATTAATCCCCTTTCTAAAACTTATAACTTTACTAAGGTGTCCATATCCTCCCACAAATATAAAACTATACAAATATTAACATATGAACCTAGTTATATAGTCATATATAAAACTATATAACTATATAACTATTTAAATAGTTGTTCTGTTCATGCGTGTTTCAGCATCTTTGCTACTTAAATTAGCTCTTTATAAATGCTTCAATTACTGACTTAACTTCCTCTTTATTTTCCATATATAACATGTGCTTTCCTGAAATAATTTTAATCTTCATGTTAGGAAATATAAAATTTTCATGATGATCTGGTCCTACAGCATAATCTTCATTGCCAGCTATTACAAGGACTGGAATGTTTATTTTTTTAGTAACATCAAAATAATTTTTTAAATACTCTTTATTGCTAAGTCCTTGATTTGCCATGGATGCATTAAAACTATCTATTGTATTACTTACTTCTCTTAATTTTAAAAAATTATCATATTCCTTATATTGCAGTTTATAAAAGATATCTTTTTCAATAAGTCTAGTAACTATCTGTTGCCATTTTTCTATATATGATTTAGCCTCTATGGACTTTAATTCATTTTCAGATAATAATTTTGATCCATGATATATTTGACTCTTAAATGAGTCTTCCATGCTAAGGGTAACATTTAATAAAATAAGCTTGTCTATAGCCTCTCCATACTTATGAGCATAGTTTGTTGCAATAATTCCTCCAAAGGAATGAGCCATGACTATCCACTTTGATATGCCTAGTTTTTTTCTAATTTCCTCCATATCCTCTACAAGTCTATCAATAGAGTAATCAGTTTCCTCGTCTCCTTCTGATCTTGCACTTCCTCTTTGGTCAAAATATATCATATTCATAAAACCTTCTAATGCATTTCCACCTAATACTTCAAAATCAAGACTTCCTTCCCCTGGTCCACCATGGACAAATATACATGGAATACCTTGTCCTGATTGCTTTACATACAAGTTAACCTTATCCCTCATTTCTAGATACATTTATTTCACCTCTTTAAAATATCTTCCTGTTATTTCAATAGTGTTTCCATCTGAATCTTCTAGTATATCATCCACTTTTTAGTTCTAGGATTATAATCAAGGCATATTCCACATCCAGGTATATTTCTCTTTCTATCAAGACTTTTGTGTATATCATCAATATAACCATCGTTTTTAATGGGATATATGTTTACACCGTTACTGTAAGCATTCTCAAAATCAAATGCTGCCCCACCCTTAAACATATCATAAAGTTTATCTAATATCTCTGATGGTACTGGCTCAATACTTCTTTTTCTTCCCTTTAACTCACTAAGAATTTTGTGATGAATAACCTCTTTATAAACTTTTATATCATTCATATAAACCTTTACTATATAATCATCATCATGACAAAGATAGGCATATCTATTTTGTAAACTATCGAAAGTAAACTTCCTTAAAGGTTCAACTCGATGTGCTAAATACAATAACTCTGCCAGTTCCTCATTACTAACTTTCTCAAGGTCATCTTCACATTGAAAATCTACCCAACAAAAATCTCCATAACTATATACATCTTCTTCTATAAAACTTTCCATGTTATTCTGCAAAATATATTCAAAACCTAACTTATGACTCCAATTGCCCTCATCTGGAAATCCCTTTAAAACTAGAATGTTATTAGGTGTTTCTTTAATTCCACTCATAAAGTCCTTAAATGTCATTCCTGATGTAAACACAGAATTACTTTCTTCATCAATTTTTATATAACAAAACCATTTATTCTTCATTTTATTACGCCTAACCTCTCTAATATGTTCTTTCTATTCATCCATTATATATTAAGATTTTATCTTTTTAAAAATATACGTAACAATAAAGCCCCTATCATCTTGACTTTCACTATATTTAATTAACTTAAATGACTTATTTAAATCTTTAAAATCAGTTTGCTGAATCAAGTCATCTTTTCTAATTTTAGTATCTACTTTATGCTTCCATCCAAAACCACATACAAATAAAATGCCAGCATCAGCTATACATTCTCCGACATATTCAAGCTGGTTCTTGCTTAATCTATAATGGTTAACTAGAACATTATCAAATGTTCCAATATTTTTTAAAGAATTTATTACACTTAAATCTATTTGCTTTGTATGAACCAAATAATTATTTCTTTTTGCAAATCTATTCAACCTTTCAAGTGCTTTATTGCTAAAATCAATTCCTGTTACTTGAAATCCTTCTCCAAGAAAAAATAAAGTATTTCTACCATCTCCACATGCTATATCAAGAACAGATCCTTTTTTAAAGTATCCCATATTTTCAATTATTGATTTTTCAGCACTTAACGGCTTGTCACTTCTATTTTCAAATTTATCATCCCAATATTCTTTATTTCCCATGTACTCCATACTATACCTCCTAACTTAATCAAGTCATATTGATATATCCTCTTATTAATCTTGAATCTCCCTTATAAAAGCTTTAATAATATCTTTCCTTTTATATCCACTTATATTATGATAAATATCTTCTCGCTTATAATCAGGTACTATAAAACTGCTATCAATATTTTCATAGTTGTATTCCTTTCTAAAAGATATAGTAAATACTTTCTTATTCTAATATTGTAAAAAGGTTTATACTATTCCATTTTTTCTTTTTTATAATCTTTTTAAGTATAATCCAAATGGAATCTCGTAGTAGGTCGGGTTATTATTGTTATCAATATAATGATAATCATAGTTTTGAAACTTTACCAATTCAATAAATCCCCAAGATTTATACATAGCTGTTAATCTTTCTAAATCATTGTTATCAGCGGCAATTGTTACTTCTTTAAATCCTTTTTCTTCAACTCTTTGAAGAACCCTTTCCATGAGCTTCTTACCAAGTCCTAATCCCCTAAAGCCTTTTTCTATTCTGAAAGCACAAAGATAAGCTCTGTCTTTACCATTAGCTTCATCCTTATCTTCCGAATTCCAAAATATATAAAGCTCTCCTATTAACGAGCTATCTTTCTCATTTTCAATTGTCCAAAACTCTATATTATCTTTTTCAATTTCTTTAATGAAATATTCTTTAGTTGGAGATTCATTTTTCCATAAAGCCTTTAATTCATTCAAATTGCCCGTCCTAATTATCATATTTATCTCTACCTTTCATGTAACTATTGAGTTAAATACATATTAAAAACCACATTCCTCATTAACTATAAATAATTTCATCCTATTTTTATCCGCTTGTCCCTCAATTATTGAAAGCACATTACAAACCCTTTCCTTTGATGTACAATCTACACATCTATTTATTTCTACACAGGGTGGATTATAACCTGCTCTTTTTGCATTTAAAGGACATGCTATATTTCTAACTCTTTTTATTCCATCTTCAACATTGTCTACAATTTTATTTTTACCTACAACTACAATTACTTTATCTGGTCCAAAAGTAATTGCTGCTACCCTATTTCCACTATGATCCACATTGATAATTCTCCCATCAGTGGTCACAGCATTAGAACCGGTAATATACCAATCAGTTATAAGAGCTTTCTTTTTCAGCATTTTAGTTTCATCCTTGGTCTTTCCAAGTTCTTTATCATAAACTATATTTCCTCTGTCCATCAGTGATTCTACTATATTCATTTTCTGAAGGGTAGCTGAATGACCAATTCCAATGGTACATTCTTCATCTATAATTTTTAATATATGATTCTTAACTTCAGTTAAATCTTCAAAACATTCAACCTCTATATTTCTCATCCTAAAGTTTTCTTTTAATTTATTTATAGTATTTGTATCCATGATTATACCTCCATAATAATTTCATATAGAAAATACCGTATATACATTAATGAATAGTACGGTATTCTATAGATAAACATTTTAATTTTTTATTAAATACTGCTATGTTATAAATTTCTTTTCTTCAACAAATCTCATTAATTCTTCATTAAATTTTTCTTTCTGATCGTAAAATACTCCATGACCACTATATTTGAATGGTACAAGTTTTGAATTTCTAATACACTGATTTTGAATTTCAGCTAACTCAAATAGCACCACTTTATCATGAATGCCATGAAGAATTAATGTTGGAACCCTTATAGTCTCTAGATCAGAAAATAATTTTTCCTCACCTAGCCAAGTGTTTGCAATAGCCGCTGTAGACCATCCTGCTGCTTGTAGTCCAAGATTAAAGAACCACTGAGAAAATGGTTCAGATATATATTTAAAGAAAAATATATCTCCGAAATCTCTCAGCATTTTAGGCCTATCATTATATGTCCCATCAATAATTTTAACAACTTCTTCTCTATCCAATCCATAAGGAAAGTTTTTACGCTTAATAAGACTAGGTGCTGCTGCAGATATAAGAACTAGCTTAGATACTCCATACCCTTTATGACGAGCCATATATCTAATAGCTATAGCTCCACCTGTTGAATGTCCTGCCAGTGTGAAATCTCTAAGATCTAGAGCACCTACTACACATCTAACATCATCAGATAAACGATCATAATCATATCCATCATAAGGTTTATCAGAATCTCCAAAACCCCTGGTGTCTATTCCGATACATCTATACCCATACCTTGGAAGTTGGTCAAACTGATATTCAAACAGATTATGGTTACCAGGCCAACCATGTAAAAATACAATTGTTTTCTTTCCTTCTGGATTAAGATCCTCTACATAAACTTTCACATTTGGTTCAACTTTAATATAATATCCCACTCATTACCTCCATCAATGAAATAACTATATTGATATATTATTCACTCAGAAATTTTATGTGAGTACTTTCATGATGATTGTCTAATATATTGTTTGGTGATATTATAGGAATATTAGAGTTACTTAGTTTTTTATTGCATTATAGAATTCTTTTAGATCTCCCTTTACTTCATCTGAAAGAGAATGCCATCTGATTCCTTGTATTGCTCCCTCTAGTGCACATAACCTATTTATACAAGCAGAAGCGTCTATGGCTTTAATATCTAACCATGCTTGTTTACTCCCCACTTTTTTTAATTGTTCAACAGTTTTTATGCCGACTTCATTAAGTTGTTCTTCTAGTTTCTTACCTATATTGGGTAAGTCAGATAATTTACTCATAGTTTTCCTCCTATTTTAAGTTATTTAAATTTAAAATTTATACTTTTGTCCTTATAAAATAATCATCATATAGCATCATTTTTCTATTTAGTGGTACATAATATTTTTTCTTTAATGACTCAATACGCTCAGTTGCATTTGGAATTGCTTTTGTAAGAATTTCCTTAACATTAAAGAGTTCAAAAAAATTTTTATTTACAATTTCTAAAATATCATCTATATATTTCTGTTTTTCATATTTACTATGCAAATCTATTCTCAATAATCCATAATGGTTAAACTCATCTTCTGCTTCTCTTTTAAACATTTCAATAGTTCCAATTTTTTCATTTGTATCATTCAAAATTATCGTCCATCTCACAAAGTATTTATTCTCATAGGAAAAAGCCCAAAATTTAATTGCCTGCTCCATTCTTTCAACTGTTGTATAATAGAAATCATCACCATTACAATTATCTGAATTAATCAATTTCACAGCCTCTTTATCTGAATAACACTTTAGCAATTCCTCTGCATCTTTAATTGTTGTCTGTTTTAATGTAGTCAAATCATTTTTTAATATAGGGCACTGCTCATAAACATTCCTTATCATTTTAATCTCCTCCTTAAGTTAGTGCTTTTCTATCCTTATCTATCTTGATTCTAACTCTCTGAAGATTATTTCATAGAATTTATCTTTACTATAAACTTCATTCCAAGGGTTATGTCCACATTCCTTTAATAATATGAATTTAAAATCCTTTATGGTTCTTGTCAGTGGCTTTTCAACACCTTCAAAAGAATGAGAATCATATTCACCATGTATAGCAATTACAGGACATTTTATATTCTTTCCAAAGCCCAAAAGCTCTCCATTACTTCTTAATTTATTAATTTCTTTCATACAATTTTGAAAAACTTCTGGTTGGAAATCTAGAGATTCATTTTCAATAGAAATTGGACTATAGGAATCTGCCTTTGCCATTAATTCTCCAAATTCACGCAATACTTCTTTTTTGTTTGGATTATTATGTTCATTTAATAATTGAAATAATGTCCCAACTCTTAAGTTTTCTTCTTCTGTAAGTCTGTTAGCTCTTTTGCTATGCATTGATGAAAGATAAATATCTTCATAGGATCCACTTCCTATAAGTATAACCTTACTTACTAACTCAGGATATTTCCATGCAAAAATATAACTTAACCATGCTCCCCATGAATGACCAATTAGTGTTACTGGAAATTGTCCATTATTTTCAAGCAATTCTTTAAGTTCAGAAACTTGTCCATCAATAGAATTTGCTGATTGCATAGGTTCAAGAACTCCATACTTTTTTGATATTTCTTTTGCTACTGGAGCCATCCCCCCTGGAGCACCTGGTCCTCCGTGAATAACTGCTATATCATATGGTTCTCTTCCATACCTTCGTATCTTAATCATATAATTACTCCCTTTTATAAATGTATTAGACAATTTTTATATTATCTCTAATATTTTTTGAACTTTAATCCTTATCATTGTTAATCTTTACAACCATTTATTTTCTTTATTATACAAAACCTTTAAGTTTATTACAAATTTTTTCTATTTATGTATATTCATAATAATTATCTATTCTTATCAGTAAGTATTTTTCTTAATCTATTTCCCTACATATAAAAAGATATTTTAAATCAATATATATATCCTAATATGGTAAATAATAGTATAATAAGCTTAACCCTCATTAAATCTTAGGCTGAATAAATGTGTTATTAAATGTTATGAAAGATGTGGATTCAAGGCTATAAAGATCCTTGAAAAAAGAGAGCTTCATAAAGGTCAGTATAGAGATAATCTGGTAATGCATCTAGTTAGAAGTTAGTAAAACTTCCAACAACTTATAATTTATAATAACTCTAAGAATTAATTAATCTTTTAGTAAAAGAAATAAAATGTTTTACTTATTACCAAAAGAAGAATGATATACTTCCTCTATTTATGAAACTAATACTAAGTAGAACTCCTGTAACAAGAATATGTGAAATATTAGATATTGGCAGTAGCACCTACTACAATAAATTAGCATGGCTATATAGAAGGTGTTTAGAATCTCTTGAGAGATATGAAGGTAAGAAATTGATGAAGATACTGCTCTACTGACTTCTCTTTTAAGGATACATAAAGAAGGTATTTCAAATAAAGATACTCATATTTTCACTTGTAAGGTTGATAAAGAATTAGATAATAATGAAGCATATAAACAATATTTAACTCATAAAGAAAATATTAAATTATGGCAAGAGGCTAATAATTTAATAGAAGGTTTGGACAAATCAGCGATAGAGCTATTGGCTCATACGATATTTAATAATGAAATATATATAACTAAAACAATTAACGAAAAGATTATGTTGTTGGAACTAATGATTATATACCCCATCCATTTCCTTATAATGATGAAGGAAATAGATATGTTAATTGTGTTACAGATTTATCTGATCTTAATTGTTATGAATTAGCAGAGATAGTGTACAAAATAGATTTGAGGTCTATAAACACTTTCTTCAATCAGATAAGAAGAAAGATATCAATATTAGAAAGACCATTATCGGGGGGCAGAGGAGAAGGTAAAAGTTATATATATGCTAACTTTAATCCTAAATATGCTCAATATATGAATAACTATTCTAAGAACATATTTAAACTTCTATGAGACTTGGGATAGCAAATAAGAAATATAAAATAGAGGATATATTATATTTAAAATAACTAAATATCAATAAATAAAGTTTAAATGACTGGCTATTAATAGTCGGTCATTTAAACTTTATTTTAATTAATACCAATATACTGAAATCAAGTTTAATATTATGCTAAGTCTAATTATCGACATCATCTTCATTTAGTTTACTATCAATAACTTGTTGCTTTTTCTTATTTATAATTATCATTACTGAACGAAATACAAAAAAGAAAAGAACAAAACTAACAAAATATAATGCTAAATTTTTTATATCATATTGACCGCTTAATATTGCAAATAAAATTACGGAAGCAATCCCTGCTATAACTGTGTTTAATAATAATTTTTTCTTACTATCACCATTGGGATTCCAGATGTCAATCCCTTTTTTAAAATGGCGAATTGAAATAAATAACCCACATGATATTAATGCAAAAAATTCAACTGCATATTGAGCGAATGGAGCATTCATAAAAAATTGCTGTACAATAATAGAAATCATCAATCCAGTCACCAGCCATCCGTATGCCTCGCTTTGGATTTTTCTTCTCTCCAAAAGTATTCTTTCATCTTGAATTTTTTTATTCTTCATCTAATCCCTCCCAAAATAAATCATTTAATGTTTTGTTTAGTGTTTTACAGATTGCTATACAAAGGTTTAGTGTAGGGTTATAATCACCAGATTCAATAAGCCCTATAGTCTGCCTTGTTACGCCAACTGCTTTAGCCAAATCATCTTGTTTCATATCGCATTCAATACGAGCGATTTTCATTCGTTTATTTTTCATATAGCACCTCCTCATATTACATAGTATATAGTATAAATTGCTAAATGTAAAATATATATTGCATTATGAATAAAATAATAGTCAAATAATATTTATAACCTATAAAGAATATATACATACTTTTACTTACAAATTCATTTTAATTATATATATAATGAAAAAAGTTCTAAGTCATTTATTTAACTTAGAACTTTAGTGATTTATTAAGTGATTCTGTATGAGATTTTTATTGTGATTTCTTATGAGAATTTATAACTTTGCACCTCAAAACGGAACCCGTTGCACAAAAGACTTCCCTTCAAGGAAATATACCTAACTGTCTTTTAAAAATCTAGCTAGTAACATTGTGTTTTTATATTCATCTTTGATTTTTATGTTTTTATTTTTTCTTCCCTCTTCAATAAATCCGAACTTTTTATAAAGTGCTATAGCAGGTGTATTTTCTTCAAAAACCTCTAATTCAATTTTCTCAACTTGATTTTCTTTGCACCACTTTATAACCTCTTCCATTAACAAAGTTCCTATTTTTAACCCACTGTATTCCCTTAAAATTGTTATACCAAAATCTGCAACATGACTTGTCCTTTTAGTGTTACCCCTTTGTAATGTGGTAGAACCTACTATTTTCTCATTTACTTCTGCTATTAAAAATAAAGATGTATTTTTAATATATTCTGCCTCGTCTTCAGCTGTTAAATCAAATTCGTCTGGCTCTTTAGGAAAGAAACTTACCTCGCCCATTACTTGTTTCACCAACATTACAATTTCATTAGAATCTTCAACTGTTGCTTTTCTAATTATAAGTTCATTGTGATTTTTTTTCTTCATCATAATTATAACACCTTTCTATAACTTAAAATATTTTCCAATTTACCATTTGTATTATATTTTCCAATTTCAATCAAAAATTGATAATTGAGTATGGCATCCTTGATTTAACTTTTCTTTCATTGGTTTGGAATAACTACTTGATAAACCATATTTTTCTCTCAAAGCATTTACTGTTTTATATAAATTATTTTTATATTCCTTATTTGCTCCACCAGTTTTATATAATAATAGTAGGTCATCATATATCTTTGGAAATTCTTTCTTTATGAAATCTAAAAATACTTTTCTTGTACTACCTCTTAAATAAAGAGTTCCTGGTAGAACGTAATCCACATCACATTCTTTAGCATGAAAATATAGAGAATTTATATTTTCAAAAGTATCTGTTATATATGGAATAATAGGCATAAAATGAAGTCCAGTAGATGCATTGGTTTTACTAAATTCCTTTAACATTGCAAATCGTTTTAAAGATTCTACTCCATTTGGTTCAATTATTTTTCGTATATTTTCATCCATAGATGTAATTGTAGCTGCTATATTTACATAGGTAACCCTAGAAAGATTATCTATTAAATCATAATCTCTTAAAATTAAATCTGACTTAGTTGAAATAATGCATGGTGTTTTATACTTTATCATAAGTCTTAATATATCCGGCATTAGTTTATACTGTTCTTCTACTGGTTGATAGCTATCTGTTACCCCTCCAATATTCACAACTTCCCTTTTCCAAGAAGGACTACTCAGTTGTTTTTCCAATTGTTCAACCACATTAGTTTTTACATATATGTCTTCAAAATATTTATCTGAATCTAAATATTGATGTGAATACATAGCATAACAATATTTACAACCATGTTCACAACCTCTATATATGTTTAAATCCCAGGCAAAGGGTATTTTTCTTTTTAATTTATTACACGCTACATCACAAGTAATTTCTCTAATCTTTGCCATTTATTCACCTCCAATATAACAATGATAAGGAATATAAAAACTAATTATTTTATTTTTTACTTATAGGTAATATTTTACCATACATATGTATATTGGAGATACCTTTATGAAAAAATTTATTTTTATCCATGAATAAGTTTTTATATTTCCACTTATGTAATCATTTACTATGGACTGAAATTAGGTTAATATTATTATATAAATATCTTTTATAAAAATTTTATGTGACTTAAACTTATCTATTACTTAATGAAGGGGTTGTTTGAGATGAATAAAGATTTTTTCAAGAAGAATAGGCTAAAGTTATCAATGGAATTAGCTAATGGATCCATATTAATAATGTTTGCTGGAAAAGCACCGAAGAAATCAAATGACTATAATTATAAGTTCACACCAAATAGAAATTTTTATTACCTGTGTGGAATTGATGAGGAGTATATAAACCTTGTAGTTATTAAAGATAGAAATGGGAATATAGAAGAAAGACTTTATATCAGAAAATTTGATGAAAAAAGAGCTAAGTGGGTAGGTAAGAGTATTAATGTTGAGGATGCTAAAAAAATATCTGGAATAAATGATATTAGATTTATAGATGGCTTTAAAACAGATTTAAATAGTTTAATATCAACTAAGAATTTAACTCATATATATTTAGATTTAGAAAAAGATGCCTATGAAGATGATTTAACTACTAATGGTTGCTTTGCCAAAGATTTAAAGGAAAGATATTCTCAAGTTTTTATACATAACGTATATCCTAAGTTATCCATTCTAAGAATGTGCAAAGAAAAAGAGGAAATTAAAGAAATTAAGGCTGCTATAGAGAAAACTAAATTAGGAATAGAAGCGATGATGAAAAATGCTAAACCTAATATTATGGAATATCAACTTGAGTCCTATTTCGATTTTTCATTAAAAAACAATGGTGTGAAAGATTTTGCCTTCCCAAGTATAATTGCCAGTGGAAAAAATGGAACAATTCTTCATTATGAAGATAATAATTGCGAAATTAATGATAACTCTTTGGTTTTATGTGATGTAGGTGCAGCATGGAATTATTATCATGGAGATATAACTAGAACCTTTCCTGTTAACGGTAAGTTTACCGAAAGACAAAAACAAATATACAATATAGTATTAAATGCTGAACTTGAAACTATAAAAGCTCTTAAACCAGGTCATACTTTTCAGTCAATAAATGAGGTTACAAAAAAAGCTTTAACAGAGGGATTAATTGACCTTGGTATAATAAAGGATGAAAGTGAATTGTCTAATTATTACTATCATCAAGTAAGTCATCATTTAGGACTAGATACCCATGATGTAGAAGATTATGATGCGCCTTTTGAAGAAGGCATGGTAATTACAGTAGAACCTGGCCTATATTTATCCCAAGAAGGCATAGGAATAAGAATTGAGGATGATGTAGTTATAACTAAAAATGGATGTAAAGTCTTGTCTGATGAGATTATAAAAACTGTTGAAGAAATTGAAGAATTTATGAAGAAATGTTAAAAACAAAGAATTTTTTAATCCTTTAAAATATGAAGGAGAGTAAGTAAGTTTGTGTAAACACAAATTTACTTCTCTCCTTTTTTAATATATAAACTTTTATTTAATAAGTGCATCTCCAAAGAGAGAATTGAAGGTTTCATTTGCTATTTTTGTAAAATTTTCAGGTGTAGAATATTTATTTTCTAAATTAAGATTTTCCCATGTAGCAGTCCAGATTAGATATTTATCTAGGGGTAACATGCCCTTTACCTTTAGATGACAACCATCACGAACTAATAATCCATCTTTAGCTATTTTTTCAATATCAAAATATAACCTTGCACCTGTTTTATATTTCATTTTCTCATCCATAATAATTTTATTATTTTCCTTGGATAATACAACGACTTCACTTGAAACATTCCCATTAGAAAACATAATATAATCACTATAGTCCTTTGGATCACCAAGAAGCTCACCTATAGGCTTGTCCTTGTAGTTACTGCCTTCTTTTTTTAGTATATTCCACGACTTTAAACATCCATCGGTTTTAATTTTTTCCCAATTTTCCATTGTGGTACTATGAATAAGAACCCTAGGTTCATTTCCCCTTAAAAAAGCTTCATTATAATGATGATTCTCATATGCTTCCTTTGCTTTAATTAAGTCTTCCTCATCTACCGACAAAATCATATTTTTACAATAGCTATTTTCATATTCTATAAAATCCATAAGATTAAATTCCCATTGCTTACACTTTTTACTTACCTTCAAAGTATATACAGATGAATTGCCTCTTCCATTGGTTATTTCATAATTCGTAGAATTAGTTAAGCAAAATACAATCCAATCATCAGTATATCTTTCATCGGTAAATGGATTTATATGTTTCGGTTCAAATCCAGGTTCTGTAATGTATATCAAAAGCCTTCCTCCGTTCTTTAGATAATTGTTACCACTATTAAAACTAAATTATAATTATTCTGTTTTTAATATTTCTATTATAGCATATTTTCTAAATATTCATTATTATTTTTTATTTAATTTAATTATTAATATCTATGGCTTTAATATACTTAACATTATTCCTTTATTAAATTATATTCTCAACTTCAATAAATCCAAATTTTTTATATAGATCATAAGCAGGTTTATTGTCTATATGTACATCTATAATAATATCTTCTATATTCTTTTTATGCATATCATTTACACAGGTAGCTAATAGTGTAGAAGCAATTCCTTTATTTCTATGATCTGGTGCAACATGCAATGAATAAATATGCATCTCATTCACACTTCCAGGTAAAGCTATTAAAATACCTATTACTTCATCCTTACATTGTGCAGTTATAATATATCGTTTTGAAAAATCCCCTAAAATATTATTCCTAAGATTTTCAATAAACTTATCTGGTTTTTTACCAGAAAGATCAGGGTCTAAGGTTCCCTCTATAAACCTTGATAGATAAGTATTTAATTTACTTTCTAACTCTGCTCCTTCTAAAACTAGGTCACTGATTTTAAATTGAAATGGTTTTTCTATTTGGTTAATTAACTTCTTTCTAAGTTGTATGCTCATTTACTTGTCCTCCTATTTTTTCCAAGTACACTGTATCATTAATGCACTTCTAAGCATATTCTCCTATATATTTCTTTAAAGATTGCTCCATTCTACTTTTCATTGATAATATGTCTGTTAAGAATACATCCACCAAAAGTTTATCCTCCATCTGATATTCTTGTTTTGTAACTTGTCCACAAAATTTGTGATAGAATTGATTTGATGATGCATAATGATGGTTATAAACAACAATCTTTTCCATACCCATAACCATGTAGAAATCCAATGTGTAAATAATCATCATGAGAGAAATCCCTTTATTTCGTTGGTCAGGATATACCCAAAGCCCATTTAACTCTATACCCTTTTCAGGTATATCAACGGTTTCTGCAAAACTGCTAAAGGCTACTCCAAGCATCTTGTCGTTTTCAAATGCTCCAATTAACAAGCGAACATCATTATTTTCTTTCCCTGTATGCATCCACTCTCCCCAGAAGTCTAATTCTTGAGAAACTGAAAGGGTGTTTTCAGCCTTACCTGCCAACTCTTCCGTCCAGCACAAAATCTTTAATTCTAAGGCTTGCTGCATGTCTGATTCCTTTAATTGTCTAATTTCAATCATTGATTTATCCTCCAATTATACAACTAATTTTATTAAATTACTTTTTCACTAGTATATATTCAAGATAAACCGATGTATTTTCTTTATCATCGATATTTCTTTTTACTGATTTCTTTTCCTTATATATAACTTCAAATTTTGTAAAGGCTTGCTCAATTTCGTTATCCTTATAATGACAATAGATCACTTCATCATCATCTTCAATTTGTAAAAACTCCCCTTTACCAATTTCTTTTCCTATACCATAAGTATCACATTCTTCACCTAAAAAATTCACATAGCATAGTCCTCCAGGTTTTAACACTCTATAAAATTCTGATAAAGCAAGTGAGAAATCTTCTTTTTTCATATGAACAGATGTATTATAAGAATACAAAAAATTAAAAAACTCATTCTCGAAAGGTATTTTTCTCATATCACCAAATATGATGTTTAAATCTGTATTATGTTCTATGCAAAATATGTTTGCCTTTTCCAACTGTTCTTTAGATATTTCAATCCCATAGGTTTCATATCCAAATTCATAAAACAAAGAAAGAGGCGGATTAGAACCCCCAGCTCCACAGTCTAATATTATTTTTTCAGAGGAATTGTTATTACAATATTTTAAGAAATTATATAACGGAATAGCATTTATAAGATTATGCATATTTTATCAATACTCCTTATACTTCAAATTTTTTCTATTTATTTACTAATAAAAACAATCTATTATACTGTTCATGTTGATTGTAGTAAATATCCTTTTTAAGATATATATGAAAATATTTTTCCAATATACTAACCCATTTTTCTGTTTCTAAATTCCATAAATATAATCCTGTTGTTTCAAGTAATAAATCATTGCCTAAGTGTGTAATGCCCCACTTCCACATCCATAATCTACAATGCTATTTGTTCCACTACTTAACCACTTTGAAGCTTCATTTAAATCTTCTTGTCCTAAATCTGCATTTTCATATTTATTTGGTATTACTGCTTTAAATATATTGTCCCAAAATATTTTTGTGCTATTATAATTCTCCATTGATATTTTCCCCCTTCCTTTAATAGAGTTCTTCACTAGTGGATTTAGCTTACTACAAGTTATAATTATAATCTTGGATTACTCATTTCATATGAGTGTTGTTTACATTTAAATGAACATACACCACAGCAGCCAATCAGTTCTCCTGTTGTTATTTCAAATATAGGCCAATATTGAACATGAAACTCCTTACCATTACAAATTTCAATAGTCTATTTATTCTATTTTCATCTCAAATAATGCAAATGCTCCACCATTATCTAATAAGAATTTATCAACTATCTCAAATCCTAGACTCTTATAAAGATTACATAATTTCTTATTAGTCCATCCTGTATCTAATCTTAAGTATTTAATATTTCTTTTTTTACATTCTTCTATTGCAAATTTAACCATTTTGCCTGGTAGACCCAGTCCTGCATACTCTCTTCTCACGCACAGTTTATGTATATATCCAGCTTCATTTTCCTTTGAATTTGGCCAAAAGAAAGTATCACTCCATTGCAATATCATACAACATGCATTAGCTCCTGAAACTTTTCCCACACAAAATCTTCTTCCATAACATTTACCATTAATTTTTCTCTTGTAAGGTGTTCATCCTTCCATACATTTAATCCAACAGAACGTCCCCAAGAAGCAACTTCTTTCATAATATTAATTACATTATCAACTTCTCCGGTAGATACGATAAAATTCATATTTCTCCCCCTCAAATTTGTAATCTATAACTATCTTATAAATAATATTGATGTCTTAATACCACATTTTGAGAACCCACATTTTTTATACATATCCTTTGCTGTATCGAAATTGTCTGTTATTAAGTATGCTATATCAGCTCCTGCATTAAGAGATTCTTCTAGCAATTTATGCAACATAGAAGTACCATATCCTTGTTTTTGAAATTCCTCAATAATATCAAAATCCTCAATCTTTGCAATGCCATCTTTTATGAAAAGTTCACATTTACCTATAGGTTCCTTTCCGTTGTAGCATACATAAAGGTTCAAATAAGGATTCTCCTTATATACCTCCATCTTTCTTTTGCTTCTTTTTAAAGCAAACTCTTCTCCCATCGCTACCTTATTGGCTTGTACATCTGCTTTGTATCCATCATCTAGTATTTCAAAAGTATCTGCTTTTAAAACTATGCAGTCATCTTTTACTTTTAATTTGTTAAAATCTTTTGGCTCTATAGCCATAAAACAGTATTCTGTAATCTCAGGCTCTTGAATCAAGTTTTTTAACTCATCCCATTTCACACCATAATCCATCATGATATGTAAATGTTCATTATTTGACTTTTGCATTTCACCAAGCTTATTTTCAATAAAGCTTCTTAGTTCCCCCATCTCCATTGACTCTTTAAGAAAAATGAAATTATGCATGTACATATCAAGTAGCTTTTTATCTATGAAAATGATAGATTTCTTCAGTTCATCATAATCTGAAAAACATTTTATATATTTCAATTCAGTTTCCAACATTTTTTCATATAATCCTGCCTTCATAATATAAATCTCCTTAACATATCTATTTTCGAATAATTACTATATATTTTAATTAATTACAAATAATTCTTTAAGGAAATTATAACATATAATTTTAATGAAGGTCCTAAAATATATCACATTCTTCTGATAATATATTCTTCAGTTTTAAACATTTATTATCCAAGTTTTAATACTTAAATAGTAATATAAATTAATTATTGGAAAATAAAAATACCGTAAAATTCATCACTAAATTTCACAGTATTTTAGATACCCATTTATTCTTATATCAATTTTATCTATATGAAGAATATGTTTTTGTTTTGTAATTATTTAGCAATCTTAGATAATGATTTGCTTCTCTTAGAACATGATCTCCTAAGAGCGGTAAAATTATGGACTTAATCTTACAATTTAATAATCCTTCTGTTCCTTTCATCTTGAAATCTCTAATGTCTTTAGTGGCCTCTCTACTCTCCTCAGTCACAGTGGATATATGTGATAATGAAATTGTATTATCGTGCATAGTAAGTGCTTCTTCTGTCAATCTATCAAATTGCTTACCAAACATGTCAGCAACATTAAATAATTCCTCTTCTGTTGGATCCAAAAAGCCTCTAATAAATTTAGAATGTTCAGCCATAATTCTGTTCCAGAAAGCTTCTTGATCAACCATTTCCTTATTAATGTCCATCTCAACTCTTTCTTGTAACCTTCCTAACATTCTAAGATAGAACATTGCTTCTCTTAAAATATGATCCACTAAAAGGGGATAAGAACCTGTAAACATCTTGCACTTTAATACATTTACTTTTATTTTATTTTTTAACTTAGCTGTTTCATTTACTACAGGAATAATCTCTTTATTTAAATAAAATACTTCTTCTGATAAACCATCTAGAGTTTTACTATTTTGATAATCTCCTAAAGATAATTCCATTTCAGTTGTATTTGTATTGATATTAATTCCAGTGTAAAATTCTGTAGCTCTTTCTGCTTCTAGTGTATAGTTTGTAATTATTTCTCCTGTATTACCAATGTTGGGATCGATAATTCCACTAGATAATTTTATGGTTTTTCTAAGCAATCCATCTAGTTGTTCCTTTAACATATCTGCATAATGAAGGTAATTTTGAGATCTAGGCATTAATGATGCACCAACAAAAACTAGATGCTCCTTCATTATTCTTAAAATTAATGGCAGTATCTCCACTTACCTTTTCATCAGATTGCCCTTTAGACTTCATTAATTCATTAATGTATAAAGAATCTGCCATTGTTAAGCATTTCACCCTTGCCAATAATTCCTTTGATGCAGATTTTGCTAGAATACTCTTTATACACTTAGGTGGATTTTTACCATCACTAACATAAACTTTTATAATACCACCTTCAAGTATATACTCTATTTTCCTTTTACCTGGTGTTTTTATTTCAGTATTACTAGCTTTTGATTCTTCCAATAATTTTAAAAATTCTCCTTTTGAATTTTGCTTTTTATTTCTATCTTCATAATTTTTTATATAATAATTATTTAAAGTAACTTTCATTATGAATACTCTCCTTAAATTTATAAACTTAATAACTCTTTCTAAATCCCATATTCGTTCTAAAACTATTTCTTTGATAAAAGTCGTCCGCTCCATCCGTTGAAAGTAAATCTAATCTTGTATTCGGATATAAATTATGACATATATCAATTAAAGCTTTTCCTATGCCCATTCCTCTATAGCTATTATCAACTATAATTTCAGCTATATAAGTAGTAATTTCTCCATCTGTTAATGCACGAATTAATCCAACTATTATATTTCCATCTAATGCAACAAGTGTAATATTCGAATTTTTCCACGCCTTTAATGCATCTTCTGATCTTTTTAAGAATGTCATCCATCCTTCTTTTTCATATAATACTTGAATAGAAGAAAAATCTATTTCATTAAATTGTCTAATATAAATTCCTTTTGGCAATTTTACTTGTCCAATTAATTCCTCTGTTAAAATAAGTTTATTCATAAAACCCTTCCTTTGTAATATTTATAAGTTTAGCAACTTCATTGAATTATCAAAATGAATGCCAGACATATTATTTACTCTTGCAATATATTTATTAACTTCATCAATTTCACACCACATAATATCATCAACTTCATTAGAATTATTAAATGGTTTTGCCTTAACAAAGGCAATGAATCCAGCCATTATTAATTCATTTGGCTTAAAGTAATAGCTTTCTACATACTGCATTTTTTCAACTTGTTGACCTGTTTCTTCTAAAACTTCTCTTATTACTGTCTCTTCCAATGTTTCACCATTACTTACATAACCAGAAATTACTCCCCAATGAGTTTTGGAAATATAATTTTGCTTTAATAGCAATATCTGATTATTTTCGTTAATAACTAGAACTTCAACACAGCTGGCAGGACCATCAAAATATGGTTTATCACAATCTATGCAATATCTTACTAATCCTTCATCCCCAATACTTTTTTCGTCTAATTCTTTACCACATATAGGACAATAAATAAATTTCATAAAAGAATTCCCCTTTATATCTTTCTACTAACTTGTAAATCAAATTCTGGATTTGTAACATATGCTAAATATTGAACATCACCATCAAAATCTAAATAGGCTTGAAATCTTTGACGAATTGTTGGTGATGTAATCATATCAAGAACTTTATCCTTCTTTACCCAACGTGATTCTGAATTCTCATCTGAAATACATAAGTCACCATCTACAAATGTACAAATAAAATCCATCATCACCTTTGTAGGTACTGTCTTAACTCCATTATATCCTTCATGTGTGGCTGTATTTGAGGAAATAGCAAAAAGTTTTTTTACTGTAACATTAATCCCACTTTCCTCTTTTATTTCTCTTACAACTGCATCAATAACGTTTTCTCCGACTTCAACTTGACCACCAGGAAAAACCCAGCCCCCATGATGAGCTTTGACTAATAAAATCTCTTCTTTATCATTTTCAACTACTCCTGCTCCTGTAACAATATGTGTTGGCATAATCATAAATATCACTCCTTAGTCAATTACTAGCAATTACTTTACATAATAAAAATTAACTATAGCCTAGCCTTTTATTTTCCTCCATGAACTTTCTTCTAATCCATCTGCTTTTAGATACTTACAGAATCTTTCAAAGCATCCCATCATAGCAGCTATAGCCTCTTCTGTTACTTGATAGTTCTCTTCCCACCACCAATTTTTTATTATCAATGGTTCATTTCCTCGATGTATTTCAGGTTCAAATCTTGCTACAAGCTTATCTCCATATAAAACTGGTAATACATAATATCCATACTGCCTCTTTGAAACAGGTTTATATACTTCCCAACTATATTCAAAATCAAAAATATCTTTAACTAACTTTCTGTCCCAAAGAAGATTATCAAGTGGAGCCAGAAAACTTGCTTTTTTATCAATACTAGAATTAAGATTATCTAACATTGATGTATCGTCAGCCCTTATATAAAAAGTTTCATTTAGTCCTTCTACTTTTACAAGTATAAGCTCACCATCCTCTAGTAGTTCCTTTAATATTTTCTTTCTAAGATTTTTATCGGATACAAAATGACCAAGCCATCCTTCACCATTTCTCTCCCAATAAATCCCTATAATTCCTATTCTCCTTTTAAAATACCACTTATAAAAATCATTATCATTATTAAAAGGTTCCTTCATTTCCAGTAGTTCTTTTGGCAATAGGTTTTCTATCAAATCATAAACCTTTTGTGTGTTCTTCTTTTCTTTAACGCCCAAAATTCCGCTGTTCCACATATAGTCCATGGTAGCGCTGGAAAGTTTCCCATGACCCCAAACTCCACTTTTCACACGTCCAATATCCAGCTTTGAAGGCAAGGTAGCACCATTTTTCTCTATATATTCCTTTGCTACATCAACATAGTTAATTGCTTCAATTGAATTTCTATGATTCAATACTCTCTCAATCTCTTCTTTTCTTCTTAATCTCACTTTTTCAAAATAAGGCCAGTCTTTAACGGAATAGATAGCCATCATCTTATCCCAGCCATCTATGAGTTCTCTTTTATTATAAAGAAGAGTTTCTAGCATCATAGGGTTATAATTTTCAACTCTGGACTGAAGCACCAAATCAGCATTTCTCCCTACCATATTTAAAGGATCATATTGTATGCACCCTACTCTATTTATAAAATTCTTAATACCTTCTTCACCCTTAAAAGATTTTGGTGAAGATAGCCCCTGATACATCACCAGGAATTTTCTCAATTCGCCCTTTGACATGGTAATTTTTTTCATATTACTTCCTCACTAAAATTTTTATTTATTATATTTTCAATTTTAAGACTAGATTTTAAAATAAGTTCCCCTAACAAAACTTCTTATAATAATTATATTTACATGAAAATATTGAGCTTATGAGGTTTTATTTCTTTTACAGGCATTACAACTTCAACAAAACCAATTTCTTCATATCTACTATTTGGAAAAACCTCATAGTTTTCGATTACGTATTTTGTAGCCTCCACTAATGCTGATTCTTTATCTTCACTACCCAGCATAACGGCACAATGTGGTACCCATTGTCCAGTTATGTAATATTCCCAGCCACTATGATCACAAAATGCAAAGGTTTCGTGTATATTTTTGTGTAAATCAATTAATTCGTCACATACAACTGGTGCAAGATATACAGTTCTAGTATTATTAAACACCCCAATACTAGAAAGCAAAGCGGGAAATGATTTTGTATCCTTAGCTATTTCTTTTAATAGCTTGTCACATTTCTCAATATCAATATCATTAAATATAGCTATGGTAATATGAGGACGAGTCTTCCATTCTAAATATTTTTTACTAATTCCCTCTCTTGCAATTCCTTTAGCTAATTTAATAATTTTTTCCTCTGTTTCCTTATCAAAGTATAATTCTATTGCATATTTCATACTAATTCTCCTTCCATATGTAAATATAATTTATTATGAATTTGGCTATAAACAGAGTTCTTTGCTTCAGAAGGAGTTTTTACTCTCTCTGAAGGTTACTAACAGAATTATTATCATCAATTTATTTGATACTTAGAAGTCGTTGTCCTTTAGTGGAAATCTTTATCCAGGTCGTAGCCGCTCTTTACTCCCACTTTGAAGAAGATGGGAGTATTAGAGCGGGTAGTCATCGGATAAATTTCATGTTGTTCAAATATAAAATTCGCTGAAACCCTTGGTATGACAACAACTATTTAAATAGTTAAATAGTTGTATAGTTTCCTATGTAACTATTTTCATATGTAACTATTTTCATATATAAATAGTTACATATTTATTTTATTCTACTTAAAATTTAAAATAATTTCATTAACATAGTCATTCATAACTGTTCTATATTCTTCAGGTCTGTAGTCCATGGATTTTATCAAATTAATCATCTCTTGGGCTGAAATAAATTTAACATCGTCTACCTCTGACTTTTGTAAGGTTAAATCTGAAGTATCAATATCTTTACATAATACAAAAATATCAATGAAATGATTGTATTTTTCCCATAAAACTCTTTTAAGAAAAATTATATCATCTATCTTTATACCTAATTCTTCATGTATCTCTCTAATAATAGCCTCTTTACTTGTTTCTCCAGCTATAACGTGTCCCATGTGAATATCCCATCCACCAGGTAAGAACTGTTTTGATTTTGACCTTTTCTGAATTAAGAATTCTCCCTTTGAGTTATGTATATATGCATGTGCTCCTAAATCATATTGTCCTTCTAAAAGCTCTTCATCTTTTGGTGCTATTTTACCACTTCTACTACCATCTCTATTTAAAATATCAAAATACTCCATGTGTTTTCCTCCTATAAAAATGTCATTATTTTATCACCTACATAAACACTCCTTAAGCATGTTTTCATTGTAACATTTATTTTAATGCTATGTATATATTTTATATATAAGTTAATTTATTCTACAAGAAAAAGCAAAGTGGTTACTTCAAAATGGAAGTAGCCACTTTTATAATTTTTAGAATAAATATAAGATATACCTATATTAATAAATCTCCAAGAATGATGTTATCTTTCCATCAGGATGACATTCTTCAAGAAGTCCAAACTCCAGGTCATAAAATTTGCATTCTTATTCAAAACTAGAGATTAATTTTTCAGGATTTAGTATTTTTCCCTTATATTTTTCTGTTCCTTTTTCGATTTGTCTGCTATCTCCTGTTGCAAGAGCTTGTTTCCAAAATTCTTCTGGCGTAATATCTGGTTTTACTTGACAAGCTAAAGCATAAAGTCCAGCAAGATAAGGCATACACCAGCTCCATCCACCTTCCCTATAAAATACATAATCCTTCTCTCCTGTAGGGCTAGCCACCGTTTTAGAATCAATAGGAATAAGTAGTAATTCTTCTGGTTTGTCCATATTAAATTTCTCTTCATAATACTTATTAAGCTCATCAACATGCTCTATTTTTGATACCCACTTTTTCCATTCTGTAACTTTATAATTAGAAATATCATCTTTATCTGCAAGGGAATCTATATCTAATCCATGGAAATAAAGCTTATCCTCATATGTGTCAAACATATTTACTGTTATAACAAATATATTTTCTTTAATTGCTTTTTTAATTGCTTCTATAAATTCGTTATACCCCTTACTTTCAGGCTTGCATCCTGCTGATATAGATAAAACTCGTATCTTATCATCCTTTGGCAAAGATTTATTTACTTCAATAATTCTTTCAATTGCTTTTGCTGTCCAAGAAAAGTCTAGTTCCATTTCACTATTAACAAAGTTATAGTTTTCGCATGCTATAAAATACAAATCTGCTTCCGATGCAACTCCAGTATTCTTACCTGCTGCAATTGATGCCACTGCTGGAGCATGCATCTGTGCTTCTTCTGGTTCATAATGAACTTCTTCATACATCTTTACTCTATCATGATATTCCTCATGATTTACTAAAAGAGAATAATCGATAAATGCTATGTTTATCCCCTTACCAGTTATACCTCTTTCATGAAGTTTTTTTATTTCAAGACCTGGATTTTTATGAAACTCTAAAAAACTTTCAGGGTTAAACTCCTCTGGAAGTTTACCTGGCCATTTTGTTTTACTATCAAACACTGAATTTAAAAGCTTATCTTTCTCCCCAGATAAATCAAGTTTCTCAAGGTCATATCCTCTTAAATCACTACTATTTTTTCCCCACTGATCTTTGAGTTCTTCAATGTTATTTATACTCCCTCTTCCAAAATCAGCCATGTATGGAAATCTTTCAATTTTCACCTCTTCTTTAACATTATCATTAGTAGAAATTTTTTCTTTGCTGTTAACTTTATTATTGCAGGCAGTGATATTTATTACAAATACTGCTACCAACAACACTATTGCTAACTTTCTTTTCATTTAATATCCACCCTTTCATTTTTTACTTTTCTCTAACTTCAATAAATATAATTTTTAGTTATTTATATAGATGTTGTCTTTATTCTTGAATTTCACGTTCAAATATAATTTCATGATCAGTAGGTTTTCCATAAGAATTATAATAAGTAGGCAATACTTGTACTAACTTCCAACCTTCTTTAGCATATTTATCTATTATTTCATGATGATTACCTTTCGTAAAGAAACCATCTAAAGTTGCTTCAACATATTTATACTCATACACATAAACCCCTCCCTTGTAAAATAATTGTAAACATCCATTACTATCCACATTGGGTTTAGCCATTGTCCCCCCAATATTAACCTCTTCTTTAGTTAGTACAGTACCTCTGAATTTCTTAATATATAATTTAGCTTATCTTCCCATCTATCATGCATATCATAAAAATGCTCTTCTCTATTTATAAACTCGAATCCAAATTTATTAAATATACTTTGCATTCTCTTATTTGAGCCCATCGTATCAGCATATATGCATTTAAGTTTTAATGTATTAAATACATAGTCTATTGCCAATTTAACTGCTTCAGTTCCATACCCTAATCCCTTATAATCATTATTAGCAAGGGCAAGTCCAAGTTCACATCTGCTTTTTTCATAATCAATTCTTTTGAAAGATAATTCTCCAATAATCCTTCCATCCCTAAAAAAAATTCCAACCCTAGGATACCATGATTCCTTTTCTATAATAGAATTATACTTTTTATCAACCTTTTCTTTATCATAAATATAGGTATTTGGATCCATAATTGGATCTGCAACATAGAATTTATAGTGTTCATGATATTCATCTCTAGTACATGTTTTTAAATAAATCTTGTCTCCTTCAATTCTAATCATAGACTCCTCCTTAAAATAAGGTATACTCCAGTTTTCCTAGCTTTACAGTTCATGAATATTATTAGTTAACCTTTTTGACCACATAAAATATTTTATATGCCTTATCATCAATTGGAGATAATCTGAAATCTTTATACCTATTCATTATTTCAAAGCCTGAATTCAAAAGAAATGCGTCCATTTCTTCAACAGTATATGCCTTTTGAATATGTGTTTCACACTGATTATCACCAAAGTCAAAGACAGTTTTACCTATTTTACTTGCCTTATCATATTCTAATATTTGTTTGAATTCTATATTATCAAACTTTCTATCAATTATTCCAAAATGCCTTTCTTCATATAAAACTGGAGTATTAATATCAAATATAAAAATTCCGTTATCTTCTAAATGTAAAAAAACATTTTTTAAAGTTTTTTTCATGTCTGAATCCGTTACTAAATAATTTAGTGCATCAAATGCACAAGTTATAAGCTGAAATTTTTTATTCAAAGTGAAATTTACCATATCTGCAACTTCAAATTCTATTCCCGTTGTAGTCTCCTTTGCTACATTAATCATATCTTCCGAAATATCAATTCCACTAACTTCAAAATTTTCATTATACAATTTAGATGCTAGTATGCCTGTACCACAACCAACATCTAATACAGAATTAATATTTAGATTGTAAATATTAATTACATTGTAAATTAAATCTCCGTATTTAATACTCTCTTTTCCCCAACCTTTTTTATAAAACTTTGCTAATTTCTCATAAGGTTTCATTGATTATACTCCCCCTTTTTACTTCACAATATAATCTACAGATTGTTAATAAATCTATGTATTATAATTTATAAACATATGTTCTTATAGTGTTACACAAACTTTAAAAGTTCGTGAAATCTATTAATTACATAATCATATTCTTTAACTTCCCCAAAACCATATTGTGCATAAATGAAGGGTATATTAGCAATTCGTGATGCTTTTAAATCTCCATCAGTATCACCAACATATACTGAACTAATTAAGCTATTTCTTTTTATTATTAGTTTTATATTCTCACCTTTACTTAAACCTGTTCTTCCTACATTCTCATAATCTATAAAATATTTATCTAACTTATGTGATTTAAAAAAGGCTTCTATATATCCACATTGACAGTTACTAACAATAAATAATTTATATTTTCTAGATAATTCCTTTAAAGTTTCCTCTACCCTATCATATAGAATTGCACCATGTTTGCCTAAATGATTACATTCATCCTTACAGCAATGCTTAACTATTTTAAGTCTATTTTCTTCTTCTAAATATGGGAAAAACTTTAATGCAACATCCTCTATTACTAACCCCATAACACCCTTCATATCATCAAGCGTAAGTTTATTTATCACCTCATCATAGTTACCTATAGTTTTATTCCATGAATCTATAACACTAGATGTTGAGTCCCATATAGTTCCATCTAAATCAAAAATAATACTATCTATGTCCATATTTTTACACCCCATTTAACAGAATAAATGTATTTAACTCTATAAATCTAAAGCCATAATTATTTCATCTTCATCTACTTCTCCTGTATGAAGAAAGCCTAACTTTGTATAAAGATTTTTAGCAGCAATATCACCATCACAGTAACATAAAACTATTCTGCTGTATTTTGCATTATTTCTCATCAGTTCTATTGCTTTGAATACCGCTTCTTCTCCATATCCATTTCTCTGATATCTTCTATCAATCATCATTTGATCAAATACAAAGGCTTGTAATTCATCACACTCTCTATACATTAATAATCCTACTATTTCACTATCATTATATATTGCTTTAGCTTGACTTCTTTGAGATCTAAAAGCATAAGCTCTAGCCAAAATACCAACATTAGAGCATACATAATGTTGCTGTTCTTTTTCCACTTCTAGTAAGTTAACATCTCTCCAATTTTTCTCCGTAACTTCTTTTAAAAGTATCATTAAACTCCCTCCCTAGCATTCTCCAGAAACAGTAATCTTAATAAAATTATACCATATTATATCGGATTATCATCCATATATTTGTATATGTAGTAAAATTAGAAAATAAAAAAATATCGTATACTCATTTCTGAATAATCCGATATTTTATAACCTTACTATTTAATATAATACATGTTCAACTCTAAAGTACTTCCACAATTACTTTCTGCTTTATTGAATCCAACTTCTATTCCACCTAGCGCTTTAACTAACTGAATACTATTAGGATTACGACGATCTGCCTCATAAATAAAATAATCTAAATCCATATGTTCACGAAAAAAGTTAGTTAGACCAGTAATAGCTTCATATCCATATCCCTTACGTTGCTCATTCTTTCGTATCCATAAACCCACCTCAGGAGTCTTAGTATCTATCAGATGAATCTCTATACTTCCAATGAATTTATATTCCTTATCTAAAATACAACACACCAAATTTGTTCCCATTTCTTTAAGTTCTGTAAACTCATCAATAAATTTTCTTGTACTATCTAGGCTTTTAAAAGGCTCTGGATACTGGTATTTTGTTATTTCATCATTAAATTCAGTAAAATAATCATATGCAAATTCTTCTGAAATAGGCACAAGAAGTAACCTACTTGTTTCTATATTAAATCCTTTTTCATTAATAATATCCTTTATCATTCTTACCTCCGTTATATCTGAAAAACCAAATATCTTATCTAACTCATTTATCTACACTAGAGTTTTATCAACCATTATTTTTTGTTTCTTAACTATTTAGTTGAATTATGTATTATAACTGTTTCAAGTCATTAACAGTCATTCCCATTAATCTAGTACCATGGTTTTCACTATCAAAGTGAACATTACTATGTTTAGGATACATAAATTCGATCATTGCGAAGTTTGCAACATCAACTAAAAATTCTGTATTACCAGTTTCTTTATACTTTTTTAGTCTTATTTCTAGATTTTCAACTGAATTAATTAAACCCTCACCATAGTTATTTTTTATAGGACCGTATTTATGATAACTGACAAACATTCTATTTTTTCTTAGTTTATCAAATTCTTCACTATATTCTGTCTGTAATACTTGTTCTATATCATTCATAATTTCCTCCTTAAATTTACTTTATTATCTCAAAGATACACTATTTATACTACTCCTTCCATAACATGCTTATTCTTCTGTATATATGGTTTCCCATGGATATTTAGAGTAAGCCGTTTTATGCCTTTTAAAACCAATTTTTTTATAGAAATCCTCATTTCCAAAGGTAGCGGTAAGATGAATAGGTATATAGTCTTCTCCTTCCAAAAGTGTGTTCATTAAATTCTTTCCTACACCCTTTTTCTGATATTCAGGCAATACCCCCACATCAAATACTGAGCCATAACATATGCCATCTGATATCATTCTACAGGCTCCTATTAATTTTTCATTATCCCATGCTATAACAACTTTATAACTATTTTTAAATGCTGATTGAATTTTATAGTATTCATTATTTTCTATAAACCGTTTCAATAATCCAACTCTTTTATATAGGTCAAAAAGTTTATCCCACTGAATATTTTCTAATCCTACTTTATATGATATCATCTATACTTGCCCCTTCCTACTTTTCATTATTAAAATAATTATTTTATTTTAAATAAACATCACATTAAACACTAAAACTCATAATACTTTTTCCTATATGTGACCTATAAAACAAGTAAACTTAATGAAATTATACCATATTGAACTAAATTATTTTCTATATATCTTTATAGTAATTTATATTTTAAATACCATGTTATTCAACTCTCAAATAATATTATTTTAATTATACAATTTACTATATAGTTAAATCATAAAATAAAAACACCTTGTAATCATTACTGAATACTACGGTATTTTAACCAATGAATATTTATTTTTTATAGATATTTTTAAGTTTAGAATATATATATCTACTTCTTAGTAATAGGAACCCATATTTCGCAGGCATAATCATCATCATTTGTATCTCCTGGTAGATAAACTTCAAGTTCATAGTCTGCTGCTCTTTCATATCCACAGTTAGGAAGCCATTCTGCTGTTATTTTTGTCCACATGACATCAATTGGGTGCGCCTTGCCATTGAGGCTTCCTCTTGCAGTAAATACTGCCCACTTTCCTGCTGGTATAGTATAACTTTGCAAATCCGTTACAACATTTTCATCAGCTTCAGCACCAATAGCCAGTATAGTTTCTCCATTTTCTAAAGTTTTGGTGAAACCCATCTGCCACATGGGGCTGCGATAAAGTTTGTATTCACATGCTATCTTCCTATCAATATCACCATCCAAAAATTCATCCCAAATATCCCATACTTCACCTAAAGCTTCTTTCCAATCATTAGCTTCAGCATTAGCAGACTGCCTCTTTATTTGTTTAACAAGTCCAACCAATTTTATTTCTTTCTTTTCCTCAATACGATACTCCATCTCAACATCTCCTTTTATTGAAATATGAAAAGTGATGGGTGGATAGGCTTTAAGTTTTACTCCCAAAGTGCGCGCTACCTTAGGAGTTACACCATGCATTCCGACGAAAGCACGAGTAAATGCATCAGGCGAATTATATCCATACTTTATAGCAATATCAATAACTTTTTTATTGCTACTTTGTAAATCTAATCCTGCAAGGGTTAATCTTCTACGACGAATATATTCAGATAGAGATACCCCTACAACATAAGAAAAAACACGTCCAAATTGATGCATTGAGCAACAAGAAACTTTTGCTACTTCATCATACATAATATCATCAGTCAAATGATTCTCAATATAATCTATTGTTGCTGTCATTCTATCAACCCATTCCATTTTACCTTCCCCTTTCATATTTAATTGTAACAAAGGAAATATAAGACTACCCTACATTCAGAGTACAAATATGTAGGGTAGTCATCGGATAACGATTTACCCTAATGGACAACTAGTTCTAAGTATCGAAAGTACTGATACTAAGAACTCTATTTATAATTCTTTTGACATGGTTATAAATTCCATTTCTCCCTTAACTGTTTTTCCTATGAATTCATTTATAACTTTAAAATCTAAACTTTTATATAATCTTATAGCTCTTTCATTAAATTTAAGAACTGAAAGCTCTATATTTTTTAAATCGTACCTTTCCTTAGCAAATTCTAAAATAGCTTGTAAAAATTCCTTTCCCATGCCCTTGCTTGTTAAACTTGGTCTCATTTGAATTGAAAAGCTTACTTTATCCTTAAGGTAAAAAGCACAATTTCCTACTAATTCATTTTTATCATTATAAATTGCGTACACATTATCATCCGTAGGAAAACTTTTTACATAATTTATTTTTCCTTCTGAGAAGTCATTATCAAAAAATGAGTAAATTCCTTCATACTTCCATGTAAGCATATCTTCAACATCATTATTTGTTACTTTTCTAAATTCATATTTTGTAATTTTATTCATCCCTAAATCCCCCTAATTAAAATTTAACATTTTGTAAGTTTCATCGCTTATATGTAATTTGAATTTATATATATTACATATTTATACATATTGTAACATACTTTTCAATATATTTATATCTATTATCAATTCAAAGAATACTGTTCTTATTCACCTTTCTAATGTACACATTGCTATATTCTTATAATTTCGCCTTTATTCCTATAAGCGAAATTAATCCATGTGCCAAGGTTTCTCCCCAAGATAAGTAATCATGTCCTCCATTAAACCATTGCAAATCAACTTTATATCCTTTAGATATCAATGTATCTCTTAAATTTATATTGGGATGTATAATTTTATACTTAGTTTCTAAAACCCCCATATCTAGGTAAAATTTAAGATTGAGCGTATTTACTTCTTTAAAAATTTTGCTCATCCAGCAATCCTCATTAGGTACATAGTCTTCTGAATTATACCAAAAATAACCTGATTGAGAAAGGACATTTCCAAAAATTTCTGAATAGTTTAACCCTAAATAAGCTGCTGTTAATCCTCCTAGACTAAGTCCACAAATTATAGCTTTTTCTGGCATGCTAGAAATATTATAATTTTTTTTAGCCCATGGGATTACCTCCCTTGCAATGCACTTACAAAATGAATCATTACACTTTAGTTCTTTTCCTCTATTTTTTGTTGAATCAATAAATATGGCAACTATAGGTGGTATTTCTTTAGCAGCAATAAGATTATTCAAAGTTTCTATTGCAGAAAGAGTAGAGATATAATCATCACCATCAGTTAAAACCATAAATCCATAAGGTTTTTCTTTCTTATCATATCCATAAGGTGTATAAACTCTGATTCTACGCTTATCCTCTAAGTTTTTACTTTCAAACCTATGTTCCTCTATTTTTCCTTTTGGTACATCTTCTATTTTTGTTGACCAAATATCTTCAGGTGACTTAGGCATTAATACATAAGAACCCTTATCTTCTGGATTCTCTTTATCAAAACTCAATGCTCTTTTACAAAACTTATCATACTTAACTCTACTACCAAATCTTTCATTCCAATCATCATCCAATGGATCATTTGGTGAAAAGTAATATATAAATCTTAAATTATTTCTTACTTCATAAGTAATAAACCATAGATCCGTTTCCATTATTTTTTCCATTTGAAAATCTCTATAGTTATCTTTAAATCTATCTAATCCTATATCAGGTATAAACAAAATATTTTTACACTCTTTATTCCCTTCATATATAAAAGTAACTAAACTATTCTTATCATCATTTTCTATATGTTCTATTATTGGAGAACCCTTATGTTCTAGATTCTGTATAAATTCTTCTACAACCCCATGCCCATACTGTTTAATTCTTTTTTCTAATTCAATAATAACCTTACTTTTCAATAAAGATTTTTTCATATCACTCTTTACTCCCTTGCTTTCATTCACTACTTTCTAAATAAAGTGAATCCCCATTTTATAATTCATGCTGAAAATAATTAACTGCTCATTCCTATCTTTAATCCTTATCATAATCCTATACTAATTAATGCTTAAAATATATATTAAAACTATATATCATAGAGTAAATTGTATAAATTAATTTATAAACAGTAAATATTTACAATATAAAATCAGATTTAAGAAAATTATACCATATCATGCAAAATATCTATACATTTGTAATTTACATAAGTCATACTTCTAATGCATACAAACAAATTTTTACAATATGTTATACTATAGATAAAATAGTTAATTTAAACTTAAATTTCAAGATATTAATAACAAAATGAGGAGTAATTTAATTATGAATGATTTAGAAAATATACTTAATTACTATAAAAATGAATTAAAGTGGAGTCCTCCCTTTGCTGAAATACTATCTAAATATTCTCCAGATAGTTTAAATGGATATTTAGTAATGCGTGAGTCAGTCCAAAATGGGCATTTATCTAAAAAGACTAGGGAATTAATTTTTACAATATTAGATAGTTTGGATGATGAAGTAAGTGGGGCAAAAGCACATGCAGTTACTGCCATAGAAGCAGGCTTAACCATGGAAGAATTAGTAGAAGCCTTTGTCATTGTAACTATTGTTAAAGGTATTAATCCTTTATGCAAAACAGGTGTTGAAGCAATAAAAGCTGCTGAGAAAAGACTTGAAGAAATAAATTTAGCAAAAGAAAAGCAAGAATAAAATTTTTATTATATTTAACCATAAAATCATGATTACACATATGATTTCACTACCAATCTAAATAAAACAATTTAAAATACCGTATATTCATTTTAAAGAATAATACGGTATTATAATATTCATTTTCTATTTATCTTTATATACATTTGAGTAGTCTATTTTTATTAAAAATTAATCATATTAATTTATAGGAAATTGTAGCTCTGTTACATATTCATTGGGATCATCTGTTACCCATTCACCTTCATGGTATATTTCACGCACTGGTCCACAGATTGAATACTTATTTTCTGAAATCCATTTGTACATTATTTCATAGGTTTCTCCAATTGTAGCAAATGAGCCATTATGAACTATACAAGCCATTTTTTCTATCATGGGCAGTTCATATACTTTGATAGTATCACCTTCTGGGATTAATTTTGTTATAGGTTCTACAACTTCCATATCCTGTATTGAAGTATTATCTTTATGATAAAGTGTCATACACGGAATTGTACGTTTTCCTTTTACTTTATCTATATATTCATTAACTTGTGCCCATAGGCTTTCACAAAATTCATCATAAGTTTGATTACCATCCTTCACAAAACATTTTCGCAATGATGCAACTAAGATTTTTTCTACTTTTTTAATTGAAATTTCATTCATAGTAGGTATGCCTCCATTCTTTATTAAAAATATATTTGTACGAAGACGTTGAAGCCTACTTGTTTCTAGTTCTAGTGCCTTTTCAAGTAAATCTGCTTTCACTTCCAAAACCTCTATAAGCGACTCATTACTAGAATTATTATTAAAGAAATTGCTAATTTCAACAAGTGAAAATCCAGCATCCTTTAAAGCAATTATTTTATTTATGGTTATAAGTTGACTTGCATCATAGTATCTATAACCAGTAAATTTGTCTATATATATAGGTTTTAAAATCCCTACATTGTCATAATGATACAGTGTATTAATTGAAAGTCCACTCATACGCGAAAATTCACCAATCTTAAACAAACTTCACCTCAACAAATAAGCTCTACAAGTGTGCACCTTGCCATCTATTATTATTATAAACCCTTCGGTAACCCAAGAGTCAACTACTATAAAAAAGTTAGAGGTTAATCCAATTTCCTCTCTTTGCATAAATTTATATCAGCTTCTAATAAAGTAAGAATATAAATTATAAAACATATAAAGTAAATCGAATTGTGACGATAATAATAGAGTGATATCAAAAATATAATACTATATTATATTTAAAATTTATTTTATTTGAAATTTTTGTAGAATAATAAACTCAGTAGAATATATTTTTTATTACATTTATAATTTTTACATATATATTGTATCATTTTGTTTATATGTAATATATATATTTAAACATCAAATTCAAATGTGAATGGGGAGGACTTTATGGGAATAAAAATTCAAGAAGTATCAATATATCATCCTAAAAAAAGAATAGACAATCAACACTTCATTAACAAATATGGACAAGATTTAGAAAAACTTTTAAATCACTTAGGACGGAAGTCTAGGTATTTAGTTGATAATAATACAGAAAATTCTCTTACTATGAGTGTGGAAGCTGCTAAATCCTGTTTGAAAAAAGCTAATATTAAGGCTTCTGAATTAGATATTATTGTATTTGTTAGTGATTCTGTAGAACATTTAATACCTACTAACGCTCTTTTGATACGAGATGCTATAGATGCATGTAACTGCGATTTAACTTATGACATGAACGATAATTGTATAGGAATGATAACAGCTATAGATAGCATTGCAACCTATATGAAATCTAAAAGTAAATATAAAAAATCTTTAATCGTTGGTGCTTCATATGGCTCACTCCTTGCCAAAAGTGATTGTGAGTTAGTAAATTCTACTGTTGGAGATGGTGCAGCTGCAATATTGCTTACTAATAATGAAGAAACTGGTGGGGTTCTTAATTCTGCCTTCCATACTGATTCTAAAAATCATAAATATATGGTTTTCCCTGAATGTGGATTATCCCATATATATGATGAAGAACTGCCTATAGATAGTAAAAAGTATGCTTGGGTAAATCATGATGTGTCTTACTTTAGCGATGAATGGGTAAAACTTATCAATAAACTCTTAAAGGAAGGAAATGAATCTATAACAGATGTAAAACACTTCTTATTTTCACAGTTTTCCCATGCTGATATAAAAGAAACATTAAATAAATTAAATTTAGAGGTTAGTAGTGACACTTATACCTTTGTTGCAGATGAATATGGTTATACTGGATGTACCAGTCCGTTTTTTGCGCTTAATAGAGCTATAGAAACTAAAAAGATAAATAAGGGAGATCTCGTTATTTTTTGTTCAGTTGGTTCTGGATAC
This sequence comes from Clostridium sp. UBA4395, assembly GCF_002390995.1. Lineage (NCBI taxonomy): Bacteria > Bacillati > Bacillota > Clostridia > Eubacteriales > Clostridiaceae > Clostridium > Clostridium sp. UBA4395. Next base: position 39,705 of record NZ_DGRF01000073.1, on the reverse strand, counting down.
ACAATGGGAGCTTTTTTATATAAATTTTAAAGGAGGAATTTTAAATGTATAAAGTAGAAGTTAATAATGCTAAGAAGGTATTATTTATCACTGTGGGAGGATTTTTTCAAGAGGAGGATGGCAAAAATTTCTTAAATGATTATAATAATGCTGTAAAGTCTATAACTCCATCAAGCTTTACTCTTGCACTTGAAAGCTCTGAATTATCAACATCAAAAGCAGAAATGATTCCAATTCTTGAGAACTGCATTAAAATGTATAAAGCTACTGGGTTCAAAAATATAGTTTCAACACCACCAAGCTCAGCTATTGCTGCAATGCAATTAAAAAGGGTGTTAAGTTCATTAAATGTAGATATTGAATTTATATCAGATTTATCTAAATTATAAAATACATATAGTATAAAAAGTACCCCATAAGACGGACACTTTTATAAGTCTTTCTTATGGGGCACTTATATATCTAATAATTCTGTAGCTACACTACTGAATATTCCCTTTAATTATATCATTTATATTTTTACTCATATATTCCCAAGTATCCACAAAATCCTTTAGTTCTTCACGGCCTTTATCTGTTAAATTATAATATTTCCTAGCAGGGCCAAGGGGAGACTCCTTCATTTTTGACGTTATAAAACCATTCTTTTGTAGGCGTGTATACAGTGGATATAAGGTTCCTTCAGAAATATCAGTAAAACCATTATCCTTTAATATTCTGGCAATGTCATATCCATAAATCTCATCTTTTAAATCTATAATTTTAAGAACACAGCCCTCTAAACTTCCCTTTAATAACTGTGATTTATTATTCATGGTTCCCTCCTTCTATTGATTTTTATTTTCAAAGAGATACTGTATCAAATAAATAGTTATAAGTATGCCCATGAATATTAAATAGTTTACTTCAAAAAGTACCTTTGTCAAAAATAATTTAGTTAATACAAATATAGCTGTTATAATGCAAAAGCCTATCCATAATAAAAATGTTATCTTTCTATCTTTCTTTTTATCCTCTCCATTAAAAACATTATACATATATTGTATTTTAGATAATAAATAATTGGATAAGATAATTACAAGTAATGTATTCACTAACATTGAAACTGTAACTGAAACTGTAAATAGTGTTGTTTTATTTACCCAGCCTTCAATTAATTGTCCAACAAACATTTCAAATACGCCTGTAAAAATAATTAGTATTATAGGTAGTTTAGAAATCTTCCAGTATACTTTTTCTAGCACTGAGTACCCTTCTATTGTTTCTGATATAAACTCATCACAAAAGGAATTTATATCACTATTTCCTAGTACTTCTTCTACGTCAATTCCTCTTTCCTCAGCTTGTAAAAATAAATCTAAACAATGGTGTATAAACTCCTCAGCATCATGATCATTAATATTTGAAAACCGTATTTTAAATAATATATTTTCAAACTTTTCCTCATTTTCTTTACTTAGTTTATTAATAAACTTATTAACCTCTTTTATATACTGTTTTGTTTTCATAAACTGCCCCTCCAAAACTTATTTCCAGTACTATTTATCACAAGGTATATTGTAATGCATAATAGTCCTTTTCTATATTGTATTGCATGGTAGCTATATTGTCAATAGTATTTATACTATTGCAACTCTATTAATCTCTTTGCTCCGATTATTATGTATTCCTTATGTTGTTAAATACTTTTTTAGATATTTTCCTGTGATTGATTCATTACAGTTTATAATATCCGACAAGTACCCTTCAAATATAACTCTGCCACCATCTTCACCAGCACCAGGACCAATATCAATAATCCAATCTGCATGGCACATTACATCTAAATTGTGTTCAATTATAATTAAAGTACTTCCTTGATTAACAAGCTTATTAAAAATATTAATTAATAATTCTATATCTGACATGTGCAATCCTGTGGTTGGTTCATCTAGTATATACACTTTGCCATCACTCTCTAATTCTGCTGCCAGCTTAACTCTCTGTAACTCCCCACCTGATAAAGTGTTTAGTGGCTGACCTAATGCCAAATAACCAAGACCAACTTCCTTTAGTTTTTCTAATACTACCTTAATCTCTTTTTCGTTAAAAAATTCTATAGCTTCGTCTACAGTCATAGTAAGTACTTCGCTAATATTTTTACCACGAAGAGTAAATGAAAGAACTTCTTTTTTAAATCTCTTACCTTTACATGTCTCACAGCTACTTGTCACTGTGTCCATAAAAGCAAGTTCTATATCAACAACTCCAAGTCCTTTACAGTTTGAACAAGCTCCCTTTGAGTTAAAACTAAAAAGTGAAGCATCCATTTGACTTTCCTTTGCAAATAAATTTCTAATAATATCAAATATATCAGTGAAAGTTGCTAAATTAGAACGCTTAGTAGCTCCAATTGATTTTTGATCAATAAAAATAGCCTCAGGATAATACATTGGTAAAACGCCATTTATAAGTGTACTTTTTCCTGAACCCGCTACTCCCGTTACAACATTTATAACATTTTCTGGAATATTCACAGTAATATCTTTTAAATTATGCAAATTTGCATGTGATATTGTTAACCACCCTTTAGGAATTCTAGGCTTCTCTTTTAAAATTGGTTTACGCTTCAGAAATTTTGAGGTTAGAGTATTTTCTAAGGCTAACTGCTGTAATTTACCCTGATATATGATATTTCCTCCACCTCTTCCTGACTTGGGTCCGATTTCTATAACATGATCTGCAACTTTTATTATATCTGGGTCATGCTCCACTATAATAATTGTGTTGCCTTTATCCCTTAACTCCTTTAATAATAGATTTATTCTGCTAATATCATGTGGATGGAGGCCAATACTTGGCTCATCAAAAATATATGTGATATCCGTTAAACTGCTTCCAAGTTGTCGAACCATTTTAATCCTTTGAGCTTCACCACCTGACAAGCTAGACGTTCCACGATCTAAATTTAAATAGCCCAATCCAATAGAATTTAAATTTACTAATCTTTTCAATAAAGCATAAATAATAGTATATGCTTCAGGCTGTTGAATCGCTTTAATAAAATCTATCAAAGCACTAACCTGCATTTTTGCACAGTCAGCAATATTCTTTCCGTTTATTTTACAGGATAACACTCTTTCATTTAATCTGTCACCCTTACATAAAGGACAAACTTCATGCGATACTATTCGCTGAATATGACTTTTATATAATTTGGAATCCCTTGATTCTTTATCTAAAAAAGTACGCTTAATTCTTGGAATAACTCCCTCATATTGTGATGTAGATGGCCAATCTTTTGTAGGATTTGGCGGCTTAAAGCCAGTTTTATATAGTAAAATATCGAGCTCCTCATCCGTATAATCCTTTACTTTTTTATCATTATCAAATAAGCCAGTACATACATACCTCTTCCATCTAAAATCTCCTGGGTAAAAGGTTGGAAACAAAATTGCTCCCTCATTTAAAGATTTATTTTCATCAATTAACTTATCTATATGAACTTTTCTTTTACTTCCTAAACCTTGACATTCTAGACACATTCCCTGTGTACTATTAAATGAAAACATGTCTGAATATCCCACAAAGGGACTTCCAAAACGCGAAAATAGCAGACGTAATAAACCGTAAATATCTGTAACAGTACCCACAGTGGAACGTGCATTATCTCCAATTTTTTTTTGATTTATAACAATTGCTACAGATAGATTCTCTATTGACTCTGCTTCAGGATGTCCATAATGTGGTAATCTATTTTGTATAAAACTAGAATACGTTTCATTTAGTTGACGTTGAGATTCTGCAGCAATTGTATCAAATACTAATGCCGATTTTCCAGATCCAGAAACACCAACAAAAACAGTTATTTGCTTTTTAGGAATTGCTATATTCACATTTTTAAGATTTTTTTCCTGTGCACCTCTTACATAAATAAAGTCATTATTGTTCATTTCTAATTCCCTCCTATTGTATATCCTCTAAAAATAATATATATTAAAACCATGACAATAGTTGTCATGGTTTTAATTTTAGGAGGTGATAATTTGTCAAAGACAAAACTTTTATTCGATTTGATTCTTTATGTCAACACAAAGCGTATTTTTACTGCACAGGATGTGGCACAAGAATTTGATATTTCTACCAGAACAGCACATCGCTATCTAATGGACTTAAGTGAAATGGGAGTTCCTCTTTATACTGAACCTGGTAGAAATGGTGGCTACAGAATATTAAACAACAGGCTACTTCCCCCTATTGTATTCGATGAAAATGAAGCCCTCTCAATTTTCTTTGCTTTTCAGTCCCTAAAATATTATCAATCATTACCTTTTACAATTAATATTGACTCCACTTCTAGGAAGTTATACTATAACCTTCCTAATGATTTGCAACAGAAAGTAAATAATCTTGATTCTGTCCTATCCTTTTGGAATAGAAAAAGAGAAACTCCAACCCAATTTTTAAGAGAAATTATAGAAGCAGCAATGGATAAAAATATATTAAAAATTGAGTATCTGTCAAAATCAGGAAGTAATTTTAGAGAAGTTGCACCAATTGGATTATATTCCTATGATGGTTTTTGGTATATGCCTGCCTTTGATTTTAAATACAATGAAATTCGCCAATTTCGTGGTGATCGTATTTTATCTTTACAGGATACTAATACAAAACATGAAATAGAAATGAGTATTAATGATTGGTTTCGCAGCTATAAAATAGAGTCCCCTATTAGACTTTATGTAAATCTCACTAGCGAAGGTGTTAGACAATGCAAAAGTTCTCCTTGGCTAGAGTCTCATATTATAGCTTCAGATCAAGGGGATGGTTATATAGATACTAAAATCGATAAAAGTGAACTTCAGTTTACAGCTAAGTATTTTTTACAATTAGGTACTGATGCAACAGTAATTGAGCCACAAGAAATTATAAATTATATAAAACAGGAAGCATATAAAGTAATAAATCATTATTCAGATTAATTATATTAATATAAAAGAAGTATTATAAAATCTTCAGTGATATTTAATTATTAGTGAAGATTTTTATATAATATTCTATTTAAATAATTACTAACCTTAAATATCAGTTTCTTACTATGTAAATGAATATAGGTTTAAACACTTTAGAGATTATCAATAACCTAGTTGTTCTCCCACAATAATTACTTTTATTCTATTTTTAATAAACTGACCTCTTATAATTGTGAAATCATTACATATTCTGTTGGGACTTTTACAATCTACACAATAGCCTAAGGTAGTACATGGAGTATCTTTATTTAACCTCTTAGCATCAATAGGAGCAGCATAATTTCTAACTCTCTTTTCCGCCTCCTCTATATCCTTTACAATTTTATTTATTCCAGCTACTAAAATAACTTGCTTTGGACCATATAGCATTGGTGCAACTCTACTTCCATTACCATCAATATTATATAGCTCACCATCCTCTGTTAATGCATTAGTGCTACACATGAATGTGTTTGCAGAAAAATTTTTTAGATAAATTTCCTTCTTCTCTTCACTAGTAATTCCATCTCTATACTTGTCCAAAAATACATAATCACCTTTGCGTAGAAAATCTATAACTCCTGTTTCAAAAAGTGTCATAGAGTCTCCTACTCCAACTGTGGAATTATCATCTATTAGCTTCTTTAAAAGCGTTATTAGCTCATTTTTATCTTTAACAAAGAATCCATCCATGTTTCTTCTGTTCAGATTTTTTATAGTTCTATCAATTCTCTTCTCCATATACCATAAAGTATTGTTATCCATTTTAAGTGCTCCTTTCTAAAATAGAATTTTACATTTTAGTTTCTTTTGTAGATTGTGTTTTTTCATAATACTGTCTTTTCATCTTGTCATAATTTATAAATAACTAGCTGCTATTCTAATAATCTTTTTGAATTTACTTTTATATTTCACAATATGATTGAAAAGTTCTTCATGAGTTGGTTCTTTGTATCTATGAGCAATTCTATTTCTAATTAACTTAGATTTTTCTAAGAATTCATAAGTATCCTGATCTAAAATTCCCTCTTCTCTAAATATTTTTAAGCTATCACTTAAGCTTATACCTATCTTAAATCTTTTTATTTCCTTTAGTATAATGGAGCATAAATCCTCAAGGATGGTATGAAAACTAACAAATAACTGCCTTAAACTTGATTTTGCTAACTTTAAGAGTAATCTATCATTGCTAGTTTTAATAATTTCTATACATTCTTCTATATCACTACTACATTCCTTTAAATCCTCAATTATCCTCATAAGTCTTTCTTCATTCATACAAAACATCAACCTTTCTAAAATGAATAAAATTTTCATTTTCTCTATATATCCACTCCACGTCATCGCAAAACTCTTCAAAGACCTTATTATCAGTTGAATATATAATTTCGCAAGAGTTTAGAATACTTATCTTAACAAATATATCTAAAGTTTTACTCTTTAAATCTACAACATCAATTTCTCTTTCTAAAAACCTTTCTAAAAATAACTCTATTTCTAAAATATCATCTAAAGAGAAACTACCTTTTCCTAATACTGCAATATCTACATCTGATTCTTCATTAAACTCTTCAGTTAAAACACTTCCAAATACAACTATATTTATAATGTCAAATCTCTTTATAAAACCAGTAAATTCTTCTGATTTTAACTTATTTAAGATTTCTTCTTTAATTAATTGGTTTGACAATGTGATCACCAACTTTTCTAATATTCATATCTTTATTATATACAACATTTGTAAAATAATAAACCGTATTGTAAAATAAAATACGCTATACTACTTATCATTTTATTTATTTTATATACATATTTTATTAATATTTTTAATGATTACTTAACAACTTTTGAAATTTATTGTAAATAGTTAATTTAATTAATTTATTTATAGTGTTTTATGTTAAAATAAAACTATAATATTACTTACATTAAAATTTTACGTTTTACATTTTCATTTAATTTTAAACTCTTATGAGATGAATGCTGGTTATGTTTTCGTTTCCATTTCCAGCATTTATCTTATAACCTAAATGTATAGATAATCAACATACCCTAAAAATATATAAGAGTAGTGCTAACTTAATTGTGGTACTACTTTTTTATTTAAGCTTATCTTAACTTTTAGTCATAACTCTGCCTTTCTAAAAATATATTTTTAAAGAAAGGAGCGATGAGAAAATGGGTAAGCAAAGAAGAGGTAAGGTTATTAAGAAAATAGTAGGTTGGAGAGGTACATGCCCTCTATGCGGTAGAAAAGAGTAAAATTGGTATGGACTAAGAAATGTGAAGACGGAAAAACTATAAACATCTGTAAAATCTGTTCATCAACAGTAGCTCAATAATTTTAGAACTTAAAAGGATGTTTTGAAATAACCTTATTTCTAAACATCCTTTATATTTATTTTTAAACTCACTCTTTTAACTTTCTTTAATGTACTTAACTATTGCCCACACTAATCCTTTATTTGATATAACATAATAAATCTTTCCGTCTTTATATAACTTATTTATCATTTCAAGCTTTTCAAGATAGACTAAGTGGGACATACACTCCCCTAGCGCAAAGAATCTTTGAGTTATTGGGAAGTCTTCCCAGTTTTTAATTGTTATACTCCAGTGCATTCTTCCTGCAATTTCATAAGGCGAAAGTTTTTCTCCATTAGCCAAAATATCCATGATTTCCTCTAACCTAAGATCATAATGGTCCTTGAGTTCTCTTATTCTCTTTTTAGTATTCCTTATAATAGCTCTATGAGAAGACAGTGTCACGTCTATAGGTAGAGATGCAACTCTATCTAAGCTATCAAAGTATTCCTGTAAAGGGTTTTCCATCCATTGATCAAGATTATAGGCTATATTGGGAGTTATCTTTGCTAATATTAAATCTCCACCAATTAAAATCCTATGGTTTTCTTCATATAAGCAGCAATGAGCTGGGGTGTGCCCTGGAGTCAAAATGCATTTAAACTCATACTTTCCTACCTTTAATGTTTCCCCATCCTTGATATCTGTATAGGTTGGCTCAGTGAAACTTTCTTCAAAACCTTCTTGATCTCTTAGAGCTTTTAGTGCTGATACCGCCTCGCCCTTAGGAAATCCCATTGCTTCATTAAATATATTAATTTCTTCCATATAAGTTACTTTTCTTAAATTATATATCTCTTCACTTTCTCTTGGATGAATATAAGCCTTATTATTGGAATTTAAAAGAAATGGTACAAGACCTGTATGGTCATCATGAAGATGAGTTAAAAATATATCCGTATTGGCCATATTCACATTCAATTCTTTTAAACTTTGTCTTAAGCTTTCTAAAGATTTAACCTTGCGAAAGCCTGTATCCACAAGTAGATTTCTTTCATTACCTTTAATTAAATAGGCATTTAGTGCCCTTAAAGGATTATCCGGAAGTTCTACCTCTATTTGATATATATCTTCAAATAATTCTCTTATCATCAGTATCTCCTTATCTTTTGCCTCATTATTAAAAACTAAATAAAAACTTTTTATAACATTACGCTCTATAATTTTAATCATACCGACTAAAATATAGTTTATATTTTTTACTTAACAGACTTAAGAACAATTCCTTCCTTAAATCCCCCACGCTGATTCAACTTGCAATTTCTTTTCTCCACTAATTCCTCTTCAGAATATCCTAAATTATGAGCTATCCCAAACAGCACTTCCATAATATCCGCTAGCTCCTCTAAATTTTTATCCTTTAGATATTCATTTACCTCTTCTTTTAGCTTATCTTCTAATAAAGAAATCATGTCATCTTTAGATGCAATTTTTATATCGCACTGATTTCCATCTTCAGCTATCACCTGTGGAATCTTATCTCTTACTAATTTATTATATACTTTCATAATCTATTACCACTGCTCATAATGAACTATTTCTTCTAAATTCTTTCTTGGACGAGGACTTGGTGCTTCATCTGGATAACCTAAAGTTAACACTGCAACCACATACTTATCATCAGGAATATTAAAAACTGGTCTAAAGTCATTCTGTTCAAACCAAGCAATCCAACAAGTTCCCAACCCTAAATCTGTTGCTTCAAGTGCCATATGTTCAATGGCAATAGATGTATCTCTAATAATTTGCTTAACTTCGAATTCCTTACTATATTCATCAATATAAAGGCCATCACACTTAGGTAACCTTGATTTTATATCTGCAACACACACAAGGTGGACAGGTGCACTAACCATCCACTTTTGATTATACGCAGCAGCTGCAATTTTTTCTCTATTTCTCTGCTCCTTAACCACAATAATTTGCCATGGTTGTGTATTACTACCTGATGGTGCTAGTCTTGCACTATGAAGAATTTGTAATAACTTCTCATCTTCCACTTGTTTATCCATATATCTTCTTATGCTTCTACGCTCTTCAATTGCTTTAATCATAATTCTACCTCCAAACTAATTTTTATATTAAATTATGTAGGTATTCTATCTTTAAAATACGCATTTACATGTATCTATTATAACATGTTTGCTACAATTATATAAATCATCCATAACACTTATTGATTGCCTTGTATATCTTTGTAATATGAAATATGATGAAGATATTATATTTCTGTGTTTGTTTTAATAAAATTCCCCATTATACCTGCCACTATAACTGGAACTATCCAGTTAAAACCCAAATTCGCAAATGGAAGTTCAGTTACTATTGGTACTCCTATTGAACTGCCTATTCCCATATCGTTTAAAACCGTTAATACACTTATAAATAAAGCTGTATATGTTGAAAAAATAAACACATAATTGTTCTTAATTTTTTCTTTAAATAATGTTAATATTACCAATGTAACTGTTGGAGGATAGATAACACTTAATATTGGTGCTGAAAATTTTATTATAGTACTTACTCCAAAATTAGCTACTATACTACTAAACACGCATACGAATATAACTATATCTCTATATTTCCATTTTCCCTTTGATACTTTACTAAAATACTGGGCTGTTGCAGACGTAAGTCCTATTGCTGTTGTAAGACATGCAAGACCTATTATTATTGCTAATAATATCTTTCCTGGTTTTCCAAGTAATATATCTGTTATATGTACTATTAATGCAGTTTGAGATATTTCTCCTAATGGTATGTTTTCATATTGATTTGAAATGGTAGCTCCTAAATAAGTCAACCCACCATAGACTAAAACTAGTCCTATTGAGGCAACAATAGATGCTTTTAAGGTTAATTTTATTTTTTCCTTTATTCCTTTATATCCTTTATTACTTAATGTTGTTATTACAACAGTAGATAATGCTATAGCTCCTAATGCATCCATGGTTTGATAACCTTGGATTACTCCTTCTGCAAATATACTTTCTACTCTTGGCGCTATACTGATAGAATCAATTGGATTTATTATTCCAACTAATATGAGTAATAGTAGAGTTATGAGAAGCATTGGGGTTAAAAACTGACCTATTATATCAATTACTCTAGATGGTTTTATAGATAAAACCAAGGCTATAGCAAAAAATATTATTGAAAATACTACTGGGCTAAATCCTTTGAATATTGGCACAATACCCATTTCATAGGTTGTTGCTGCTGTCCTCGGTATGGCTAAAAGTGGTCCTAAGCATACCATTATAACAGCACCCAAAATTATTGATAATTTTTTACCTACCTTCCCAAAAATCTCACTTACATCTCCATTGCATTTAGCTGCAGCTATAATTGATAGTATAGCTAAACCCACATCAGCTAAAACAAATCCAAACAATCCACTACTCCAACTTATCCCTGATTCTAATCCTAAAAATGTTGGAAATATAAGATTTCCTGCTCCAAAAAACATAGCAAATAAAGCAAAACCAATTACTATAGCATCTCTCGTCATATCTTTAGTTTTCATTTAACCTACTCCTTAACAAATTCTGTCTTTAAATATAATTATTTAACCTCTTAGGTATACGTTCAACCAATCTTAAAATGGAATTTTAATTCATTCTAAAATTCAGTTGATATTGCTCATAAATAAAAAAAGATTATCTCACTATAAAAATATGAGACAATCCTTTTAGCTCTAATTTAATAGGTCTATTTTAATTTTATCTCTATCTTGTCTACACTTGGAGTTAATTGAGTTAATTTCACATTAGCCTTTTCAAACATATATTTAGAGGCTTTTATAGAATCTGTTTCAGCATACTTATCACTAAGATAATAAACTTCCTTTATGCCTGATTGAATGATGTTTCTAGCACATTCATGGCAAGGGAATAAATTTACATATAGTCTACAGCCTTCTAAAGACTTACCTCTAGCATTTAAAATAGCATTTTGCTCAGCATGCACTACATAAGGATACTTAGTTTCTAAAAATTCTCCATCTCTACTCCAAGGAAAATCTTCATCACTACATCCATTAATAAATCCATTATATCCAATAGAAACTATCCTATTGTCGCAATCAACTATACAAGCCCCAACCTGTGTTGATGGATCCTTACTTCTCATTCCTGATAACAAAGAAATACTCATAAAATAATCATTCCAAGAAATATAATCTTCTCTCTTCATACATAACCTCCTTGAAGTATTTATTACTATTTTATATTAAAAACCTTCATAATTAAAGATACTTTTCTAAATCTGTTATGGATTTCATATAAAAATATCTGTTTATTGTGCTCATTAATATTACATGGTAAAGCAAAGATCCCAAATATATTGATTAATTTTTTTCTATAATGACAATAATTATTATACGAGGTGATTCTTATGAACAAATATGAAATTTTAGTACTACTTATAGTACTCATAATACTTATAAAGAGCTTTACTCAATTTATTGAGAAAATAAGAGGCTTTAAAGATGAACAACTAAAATTTACTATGAGGATTAAAAAAGAAAATATTAATAGATTAACAGGACTTCAATTTGAAGGCTTCTGTCAATGGCTTTTTCATAATAACCCTGAATATAAGGATATAAAGCTTACACCTCCTAGTAATGATGGTGGAGTTGATTTAATTCTTACAAATTCAGACGATGAAAAAATATATGTTGAATGTAAAAGATATGATTCTAGTAAAACTCTAGCCTCTAATGATGAAGATAATGCTTCTGATGAGTTTTTTATAGGAAGAGTTATATGCCAAAAACTTGTTGGTGCTATGATGGCAAACAATATAAAAAAAGGTATTATTCTTACTACAGGCAGTGTGTCCCCTAATGCCCTAGAATACATTGGTAAACTAGAAGACAACAGTGATTTATCTCTTAAAATATATACTATGGATTATATTTTAAAGCTTATTGAAGAACGAGAAAATCAAGATGACTATGAACTCGCCGTAGAGATTTAAAGACTCAACTACTCCTTAGATAAATAGAGTTCTTAGCTTCTATGAGCTAAGAACTCTATTTATTTATAAGGATTTATAAGTATTTATAGCAATATATAACTACTATTCTCTTAATTACTTTAACTGTTTTAATATATTTTCATAATAATAATTAATAAGAAGTTCTTGATAACCTGCCTTACCATGGATGAGCATCTCATCAACTAAGGGTTTTAACTCCTTTGATGTAATAGTATTTAATTTTCCTAATCTTTCATGAAATGAAATATTCCCAATTATCCTTAGATAATTATCTACATTCATTCCAAAAAAGTTTAAACCTCCATCATATCTATATTTTAAATTATCAGCTATTTGTAACCCTTCAGGATCAAGATCTCCACTATAGTATATTTCTGTACCGCTTTTATAGAGTTTATCTAAAATAATTAGAGAACTATAATTAGGCTGTCCACTAGTGCAAAGTAAAGTAACTGAGATGTCTTCTGTCATCTTCATTAACTCATAAAATACTGTTGGATTTTCAAAAACGAAAACTTTACTTTTAACGGCTTTAATTTCCTTTATTGAATTAAGATTATAAGTATTTAAAATTATTGGTTGCCTTTCTCTTCTAAACCATTTATACCCCTCTAGTTCTTCATTGTCATCATAGATTTGCAATCCATATGTAATAGTAAAATTGGATATTTCATCTCTTATTATTCCCACTTTAGCTAAAAGCTCATTGATTCCATAAACTGTTGAAGCCTTCATGCCATGTAGATATCCAAGAGCAGCTAAAAATAGCTTTCCTGGAATGTTATCTACATCAAAGTAATGAGAATCTCTAGTTATAAGGGACGAAAATTTGGCTAAGGGTATATACTCTCCTGTAGGTGGCATAAGAAAGCTTAAACCCTTATCTATATTTAACATTATATCTTTTAGTTCCTTAGAATTAGCCTTGTAACACCTAACTATTGAATTATAACCATAATTTTTATACTGCAGGGCACCTTCTAACCACAATTTAATTCCTTCACATTTAAATAAATCTAATAATTCTTGAAAGAAATCTTCTTTTAGAAAATCTTCTTCCTCTTTCTTTTCTTTTTTAGTTTTTATATCTCCACCAAAATAACATTTTAAAACCGCTAAAAAGTCTACTTCATGAAATTTCCCCTGGGAGAAAAAATCCACAAACTTTTTTACATTTAGACTCCCGCCCTTTTCTTCATACAATGTATAATCAATATCCCCTAGGAGCACTCTTTCTTCATAGGAAAGATTAGTGAGCATTACTTTTCCAGTTAACTTTCCAGTATTTTTATACTTATCCTTCAAGGCTTTAAGAACTTTATCATACTCTTTTCTTTCTTTTAAATATTTCACAGCCTCTTTTACTATTTCATCTTTTTCCATAATTCCTCCTAGGGTAACAGAACCTTTTCTTTTCCATTCCAATGATATCTAAGTACTGTCACCACATCATCATTTTCTTCCCTTATAAGTTCACAAATAGATAAATCATCTACAGTATCATAATCTCCCCATAAAATTTGAGAATTTAATATATACTGTAGGTCTAACTGCTTAAGCAATCTAAACATATCTCTAATATTATTTTCATCTACACCAGCAAAAGCTTCATCCATAGAAATTATCCTAGGACAATCCCCTCTTCCCTTTTCATAACGAGCATAAATAGCAGAGAAAAGTGGAATGTACATAGACATCGCCTTTTCTCCTCCGGAAAATTGGAAGAAGGCATTATTTGTTAGTTCCTTTCGTCTCTCATTGTTTTTTACAAAATGAAGTTTAAATTCATACCACTGCCTATAATCTAGAACTTCTTTAATGATAGAGTGATAATTTCTAACCTCACCTGTACCCTCATACTTTCTAAGCTCAGTTCTTATCTTTTGAGAAAAATGTTTCTCTAGTTTACTAAAATCACTCTCAGTATTTCTATCTCCACGTTTTAAAATTTCTATTATCTTTAAAGTATCTAATTGACCTTCTTCATCAGCCTTTTTAGGATTCCAAGATAGATTTAATTTTAATGAAGAAGATGTATCCATACTATTCATTAACGCATTAATTTTCTCTACCCACTTTTCAGATTGATTAATCTTGGCTTTAATCTTCTGACTTATAGTATTCATGAGAATTTCCTCAAATATCTTTTTTTCCTCTTCACTAATTAAAAGGTCTAATTCCTCAATAGACTTTTTAATTTCCTCTAGAAGTACTGTAAATGAAACTTCCTTCCCTTCAACTTTGCATCTTAAATCTCTTCTTTCCCTTAACCACTTAGTTTTATCTTCACTTTCATTAGAAAATAAATTAATAAATTTAAGATTATATTCTCTTAATTCTCCTGAATTTTTATTCATAGACTCAATGAGGTTATTAGAATAAAATTCCCTATTCTTATCTTCACTACTTGGAAGTTCAGATACTATAGTCTTACAAATTTTAAGGAAATCTCCATCTTGATTTTGAGTTACATATCCAAGATTATACTCTTCCTTAAATATATTTATAAGTTCATTATAGGATTTTATTCTTTCCTCAATTATAGCTTCAAGTTCCTTAATTTGCCCCTGTAATAAAGCCATTCGTTCCTCTTGTTTGCCTAGTTTTGAGCTTAGCTGTTTTATCCTCTCAGGGTTTTCTCTTTTAACCCTTAAACAGGAATCTATTTCTTCTTCTATTTCCTTCATATCTACTTTCTGTAAGGATTCTATAATGGCATCTCTTCTTATTTCATCCTCTTTTAATTTCCTAGTAATTAAGCTTATATCATAGTACAGATCATCAACATCCTTCAAAATATTCCTTAGAGCTTCTTCCCGTGCATCTAGTAAATTTAGTGACCCTGTAAGCTTACCTAAATTCACCTTTATGCTATTCATCTCTTCCTTATAAAACTGAATGGATTCTAATACTTCCCTGATCACCTTTAGATTATTAATCTCCCCAAGACCATCTAGGCTTTTCATTACTAAAACCTTTATAGAATTTAACTTTTCTTTTTCTTCAAACTCCTTATTCCTTAAAACAATAATTCTATCATCCATATTTTTAAGCTTTACCTCTAATTCCTTTATTAGCTTTAGAGCTTCATGGATATTTTCAGTACTTGGTAATCTTTCATATTCTCTTTGAAGTATAGAAATATCATTAGTTAATAATTCTATACTTTTTTTATGCTTATCTATATTATTCTCTATGTTTTTTATTTCTTCTTCATTATCTTTTATAAGTTCTTCCCTATGTCTTCTTCTAGAAGCTTCCCCTATATATTTTTGTACATATCCACTTGTAGTTTTACCACCTAGTATTCCTAACTTATAAAATCCCTTTTCATCTAAATAAGTAGAACCACTTTCATCTAAAAACACACTTTGTAAAACATTATAGACTTCTTCATGTAATTTATTTTCCTTTAACTGCTTATCTATAGTTAAAAGATTACTTAGATTATAGCTCATTAAATTTGGATCTGAAAAAATATATTTATCTGCCATTCCCTCTTCAAACTTAATGGCTACCTCCTTATCCTTTGGATCTATAACTAAAGCATCTAAAAGTCCCATATCTATAAGAGCTGATTCAATATTTCCCTTTACTTTTTCTTCAATGTCTTTACTAAAATCTAAAGCCCTATACAGTGGAATAAAGTTTATACCACTTTCTTTTAGTCTTTCTCTGTTTTTCTTTACTTCTTCACTTCTTTCAGGTTCAATTTCCTTATTATTTTTTAGTTCATTAATATATTCTTTAATTTTTTCAATATCTTCAAGATATACTTCTATGAATCTATTTTCTAACTGTATATTACTTTTTATCTCATTAATTTTACCATTTACAAAGTCTTGCAACAAATTCTTGCAATTTTGAATATGAAAAAAATCATCTATTATATCTACAGCTTTAAATATATCTAATTTTTCTTTCTCTTCTAAGGAAAATAAAGTACTTTCTTTCATTACCTTATTAATTTTAACTTTATAGTCTTCCTTTTCTTCAAGAAATATCCCCTCAACTCTTGTCATATTCTTCTTTTCTACTTCATAATCCTTTTCAGTGCTATCTAATTCCTTAGTTACTTCAATTAGTTTTTTCTTCTGTTCTTCAAAATCATTTAATGCTTTCTCAGCTTCTTTTAGTTTCTTTTCATATAATTTTATAGCAACTTCTCTATAAGTAATATCCTCTTCCTTTAAACTACTAATATCTTCATTACTAAGTCCTAACCCCTGTTGAAAATGAATTTCTTTTCCTAAGTCCTCAGCCTCATCTATACTTTTCTTTAAAGCTATTAATAATATATCAGTTGCATCCCTTTGAACCTTTATATCTCTGTTTAAATCTACTTCTAACTTCTTTTTATTCTCAAGGGCTTCTTCCTTCTGTAACTTGCCTCTTAAATTTTCTTCTAACCTAACCTTAATACTTTCTAACTCTCTTTTGCTTTTAAGTTCTTCCCTATCTATAAGCCTTTCATATTTTTCTTCAGCAATTTTCAAGGTGGATTCTTTCTCATCTAAATCTTCACTAAGTGTTTTTTTATAACCTAAACAATCCTCATATTCTTTACTTTTTTCTTCTTTACTTTTTTCAGCTTCCTTTAAACTTTTATAGGATTCTAAAGTCACCCTTCCTTTTTCAACAAGAACCTGGCTATTATATCTATCATAGTGATATTTTATATTATTAGCTGCCTTTAATGCACTTTTACTTTCATCTAAGGAATCCTTTAAGCTATCCATATTTTCCATAGAATCTGAAATTGGTCTTAAATCTTCATCACTTAAAACCTTTAAGGAATCTGTAAGTATCTTATATATTTCTGTAGGTTTAAAATCCTTAGATAGCTTTGGACTTCTTATGCTTATTAAAAGGTTTAATAACTCCTCATAAGCTTCTAAATCATCAAAGCCAAAAAGATATCTATTAACAGCTTCCATATAACTCTTTTGACTTTCAGTAAAGAAATTTCCTTCTCCTAATTCATTTTGCAGCTGCTTTTTAGTAAGAGGAATAAGTTCTCCAGCATCTTTATATAGAAATAGTTCTTTATTGATCCTTCTACCATCACTTAGTATAAAGTACCAACTTTGCAGAGGTTTATTTTTAATAGCCTTTAATCCTATACCTATAGTTATGTAATTTTCATTATTTCCCTTTTTAAATTCCATATATAAATAAGCAGTTTTTTCAGTATCATCTTCATTTAAAAGATAATTTCCAATGGTTCTAGCCTTAGTTCCAAAGGGGTCTAATCTATCAGGAGCCTTGTTACCATCTAATAATAAGGGTATAAAACTTTGCATTGTAACAGATTTTCCACTTCCATTACTTCCTCTTAACAAAAGCTTTCCTGAAGATAATTCAAACTCCTCCATATCATAATACCAAAAGTTTACTAACCCTAGTTTATTAATAAAATATCTATCCTTCATTCTTTTCCTCCCATACATAGTCTTTAGGATAATCCCCCATAACTTTACCGCATAAGGGTAAAATTTTTATAGTTTCTTTTTCTTCTCTTATAAAAGAAAATTTGGCAAGTTCTTCTATAACTTCACTTAAAAATTTACCTTGAGTCATCTCTCTAAATTCCTTACTCCATCCATGACTCTTGCTTAGTCTTACCTGTATAATAAGCTGTTCAAAGTCGATTTTATTCATCACTGCAATATCTTCTTCATTAAGTGATATAACTCCCTCTTCAACTTTACTTCTTATTTCACCTAAAACATGTAGCATAACGTCACTAATACCTTTTCCATTAGGGAACATATAAAAACCATTATCCTTCTCTTGTGGAATTAACAATGCTCCATTTTTATGTACATGAAGGTTCCAACCTAAATACTTATTAAAATCCTCTTCAATATAATTTCTATAATTTCTTATATATTCATAATCTTCCGGAGAATCTTCTCTATAAACTATAGGCGATAGTAATAACCTCCTATAAACTCTATTTTTTCTTAAAATCCCCCTATCAGCTTCGTGATTTTGAGAAATACATAAAATTAAATCCTCAACATTTTTAAACTCTAGTATATCTTCATCAAAATTTCTAATTACATATCTTGAAACTCCTGTACTTTCAAAAAGTACTTCCTTGGAATTATCTAGTGCAAAATTATCTTCATCGCCATCAGTTATAGAAATAAGCTTATTTTTTATGACAAATCTTAAAACTTTAATAAGACTTTTTCTAGTGGAATAATCAGTCCAATCAAACTTTTCATCTATATCATTGGAAGAAAGTGCTTCTGTAATATGAGATAATAGAAATTGCTCATCTTTCCCCTTATCCTCTAAAAAAATCAAAAGAAGCATGACCATTACATATTCAATTTTATTATCAAAGTTCTCAATTCCCATCCACCTTTCCGGCTTACCTGGTAACTTTTCCAACTTAATAAAATCACTTCTTAAGATAAGATTATATCCAAGTTTTTCTGTAATAAATGGCTTGAAATATTTATAATTATCCTTAATTGAATAATAAAGCTCTGTTTTATCTTCCTTTAATATGATGTAGCTTTTTAAAAGAGCCTTTAATTCCTCCATCTACTTCTCCCCCTTAAATATTATCTTATAATGAGGCATTGAAAATTCTCCATCCTCACATTTTACAATAACATTGTCTACTCCTTGAAGCTCCACCCTATAATCTAGACCCATGTCGCCTCTATGCCATTGCCTTTTTTTGCTTATACCCTTAGTAAGAAGTCTAAGTAGCAAAGCTCTATCCTTTGCCGGAATTATAGGTAATGTGCCAAAATCAATGGATTTATCCTTTATATAGGTATATATTACCTTTTGTTCCCCTAATCTTCGCTCTAAAACCTTAGCTAATTTTTCCTTCTTCTTTTCTTCCTTATTTTTTATAGGATTTTTAACTATTTTTTCTCTATATGTTCTTATTTTGGGTCTTATAACAAACTCCCTTGGAGTTTCATCATATATTGAACTATTTATGCTCTCAGTATCTCTATTTGCATTAGCTATCACCTTCATAACATTAAAGGAACCTAGAACCAAAGAAGAAATTTCATTTGCTTCATGAATATTATTAGACTCTTTAAAAAATCTAGCTATTTTTTTATATTCCTCTTTTCTATTTGCATTATTAGCCTTTTTATCCGCTATGGCTGCTGCATATCTAGTTATTCTTCTTATGATTTCATTTGTATTGTTTATAAGTTGATCTACTAAAGGTTCCCTTTCCTTAAAGGTTACAAACCACTCCATCATGGATGTAATTCTACCCTTGTTTAACTCTTTATACTCTTCTTCATTTAATTGCAATCCCACACTTTGAATTTTCTTTTCATAAGTAAAAAGTTTATTTATTAAATTATTAATTAAAATTTCATCTACTTCCGCAAATACATCTCTAATAGGCGTACTATTTAGTTGCAAAGTTCTTATAAACTCCCTTAGATACTTTATAAATCCCTCTTTATAGACTAAAAATTCTGTAGTCTTCATAAGCTCGTCATTCTTTGAGGAATAAAATTTAGAAATATAGTCTTGATAATTTCTATTTAACTGTTGAAAGCTCAGATTTAACTCTTTAAACCATTCATAAACGCCCTTTTCTTCTTCCTTTATAATTATAGGCAACTTTTCTATAAGCCCCCTAAACTTTTCAACTAGTGAACTTTCCAAAGAAGATGTATTTTCTATAGACATATGTTCTAAGGATATAAGCATTCTTTCAATTTCTACAGTTACAGGAGATAAATCATATCTAAACTCTCTGTTTTTAAACTCCTCAATAGTATTTACCTTAGTAGTATCTGCAGTTGCATTTAAGTTTCTCCAATTCACCAATTGATCTAAATCACTTTTTAATTGATCTATGGTATAATTCTGAAAATCTTCATAAGATTTTAGAGCTTCAAAAATATCTTCCTTGTATATGGAATACTTCATCTGCTCATATTTTTTATATATAGTTCTTATAATAGTTCTATATCTCCAAGTATTTTCTGTGGCTAAATATTTAGCTTCTTCTATCTGTCTTGTAATGGTTCTATCAATTTTCATACTCACTCTCACCCTATAATTCTATTCTACATAATTATATTTCTACATAATTATATCATATATGATACTTAACTTTATTATAAAAACACTACTATAGAACCCCGTATAATTACTTAATATATTTTCTATTAACTTACTTTCTATACCTTTATCTTAATACTCACAACTAACATATTGAATTAGTACTATGCTTTTTTAATTATTGACAATTTAGTTTCTTTTAAACACTTGTTCGTATAAATTCAATTAAACATTATTAAAACAATTAATTTTTAGTCATTTCTAGTGGTTTATTTCATTAATCCACTAAGTACTTTATAATTTTGTAATTTTTACGTATATGAAATCAATTACTGCAAACACTAACCTTGTTAGTATATTAAAAACAAGGAGGAGTAAATATGGAAGCAATCGTGAACAAAGATACCTGTATAGGCTGTGGAGCTTGTGTTGGTGTCTGCCCTGAGATTTATTCATTCGATGATGATGGTAAAGCTGAAGCTATAGATGGAGATGTTCCTTCTGATCTTGAAGCTGGAGCTGTTGATGGAAGAGATCAATGTCCTGTAGATGCCATAGATATTAAAGAATAATGAGCTAGGCTTACTGCCTAGCTTTTCTTATCTTAATACTTTTTTGTGATTATATTATTAATTTTAATAGTTAAAAATTAAAAGTATAATTTAAATTTTATAACATACAATAACTTTACTAGTTCATAGTGAAGTTATTTACTTCTTAGTGATAATAATTATATATGGTAAAGAAATTTACTATGACTAAAAATTAAATTAGATATTAAATCTTATCTTAATATCTAAAAATAAAACTTAGGAGGAAATTATTATGCAACAAAATCAAGGAAAAAATGCAAGACAACATGTTCAAGATGTACAAAGTAAACTTCAGGATTCAACAAACTGCTTAAATCAAGCATTAAACTCTGTTGAAAAACCACAAAACAGACAAAAAATCCAAAATACTCTTAATTCAGTAGAAAGTGCATTAAACTCAGTAAATAGTACTCTTTCTAACTATCAAGAATAGCAAAACACAAGGTTAATCCAAAAACCTTGTGTTCTATATGAATATCAATTAATTTTATAGAGAGACTGAGATATTAAATAAAACAATTAATATCTCAGTCTTTTTCTATATTATATTTCATCATTTTAATAAGCAAAATTTATCTTTTTATATTGGTTATATCAATAGATAGATGTTATATATAGGATAATTCAATTATACATATTTATTTTTGTCTTATATAATTACTTTAGAGTTATGTAATTAATATGTAAAATATATTTTTGTTAGGAGGGAACCTTTAAGTGATTAAAGAAGAAATGACTCCAAAAGAAAGAATGGATGCATTTTCTAAAGGATTAGAAATTGATAGACTAATTTGTATCCCAGACATGGGAGCAACTATGGCGCCATTCATTCGTATAACAACTAAGGATTACTATCATTCTGCACGACTAATGGCAGATTTAGAAATAGCTTTGTTTAAAAAACTTCGTCATGATAGCGTAGGCATATCTACTAGTCTTAGAGGAGTTGCCGAAGCTATGGGAGCCAAGGTATGCTATCCTGATTATGCTATCTCCTATTTACTAGAACCTGCTATTAAATCAATAGATGAAATTGAATCTCTCAAAATAGTAAACCCTCTAAAGGATGGAAAATTACCTTTACTACTGGAAGCATTAAAACTTACTAAAGATGCACTTATAAATGATGTAGATATCAGTGCCTCTATGTCTGGTCCTTTTAGTGTTGCAGCCTCTGTAGTAGGAACTGAAAATTTATTAAAATGGATGATTAAATATCCTAAAAAAGTTCATACTCTTATGGAAATAGTGTCAGAATCTAATAATAGATACATAGAAGAAGTTGCTAAACTGGGTATCTCAATTAGTTTTGCTGATCCAGTCTCATCAACAAGTCTTATAAGTCCAAAGCAATTCAGAGAATTTTCCTTACCTGCTCTTCAAAAAAACATAAATAAAATAAAAGAAAAAACTGGTAGTTACCCTGGTATACACATCTGTGGAAAAAGTAAAGACATCTGGGAAGATGTTGTGAATACTGGAATTTCTAATTTTAGTATTGATAATATAGAAGATATAGAAGAAGCTAAAAATGTGATGGGTGATAAAGTTGTAATAACCGGAAATGTTCCTCCTGTTGATGTTATGTATGCTGGAACTAAAGAAGACATTTTTAAGTCAGTTAAACAATGTATTACAAAAGGTTACAATTCTGAAAAAGGTTATATTTTAAGCACTGGATGTCAAATTCCAATGCACACTCCAATGAATAATATTGAAGCCTTTATGGATGCTGGTAAACTATATGGAAAGTATCCAATAGATTTAGAAGCGCTAATGAATGATTAATAGAACTCTTTACTGAAACCTTAAGAAATAAATTCTTTAATAATCTATTTCTTAAGTTTTTTTCTTTCATAAGCTAAACTTTCCAAGTATGATTTTAAATTTATGACATATAATAATTTTGATATTTCATAGTGAAATTCTTCTGATAATAATGGTGTTAATAGGACTGTTGTAGATGAAGAAATTTACTATGAACAAAATTTCACTCTTGGATTGAGCTTAAGCTTATTTTCATAATATGCTAGCTCCATACCTTAAAAATAAAGTTTTAGGAGGTAATTGTTATGCACAATAATGAAGGAAAAAGCGCTAAACGCCATCTACGAGATGTACAAATTGAACTTCAAGATTCAAAAACTTGCTTGGATCAAGCATTAAAATCTGTTGAAAAATCACAAAACAGACAAATAATCGAAAATACCCTTAACTCAGTAGAAAGTGCACTACATTCATTAAATAACACACTTTCTAACTATGAAGAATAGTAAAAACTAGTGCTATTATATTCCACTATTTCCTCTTCGCCAATATCCCTTTTAGGGTATTGGCGAATTTTATTTCACTATAACTTCACTAGTTATAACAACTTGATGCTAAATTCTTATACAATCTCTGTCATTATATGCTCATAGGCTGGTGGTAAGTCATAACTTTTTATATGCTCAAACTTTTTCACCTTAACCCTTCCATTTCCTTCTATTGTGAAATCAATATTATCAGTTCCCACAAGAATATGAGGTCCTATATAGGGATTTACTTGAAGGCTTATATCAAATACAAAGGAACGATAACCATTGGGTCTAGAAATACTATTTATATATATGGAATAAGGATCAACTAGTGGGGTTTGAGACAAGTATGTAGAATAATATTTTTCCACCTCAATCTGGATATAAGGCATTAGTAAAGCTAAAAACACATCCTGATACAGTTCTTCTGTGGATTCCTTAGGTGGTTGATGGGGTAAGTCTATAGTTAAATATACACAATTAAACCCTTTATTACCTTTTATCTTGCCATACATTTGAACCTTTTCTATTCCAAATACTACTTTACCATTGATATTAACCATTAACACCATAAATGCCAATACTATTAGACCACTCTTAATATTTTTTCTAAAATTTATCACTTCGTATACTCCTATTTTCTTTTATTTACATTAACTCTATATTTTCTGTAGATATAAATTAGATATTCTAAATTATTTTTATGTGTCGGATAGCGTATCTCCATGCTAAACTATCTCACCTATATATATGTATTCTTAATTTGTATATTTATTTTATATAGTATGTGTATATATACTTTACCTATGTATTAAATAGTCTTCATACTTTATCACAAATAAATAAGCATAACTATGTTTAATCCTTATTATTTCAAGCAAAATATGAATAAATCTAACTATTTAAAGCAAAATAAATTTGAAAAAGATAAATGAGGTGTTTAAATTATGTTATATATATCTATATTTTTTGTTGTTCTATTTGTTTTATGTGCACTTGTATCACCACAATATTTTATAGCCATATCGAATAATGCCTTAAACTTTACTACAGCTAAATTCGGTTGGCTATTTCTTATTATAACTTTTATTATTTTAATTTTTGTAATTTGGTTGGCATTTAGCAAGTATGGCCACTTAAAATTAGGAAAAGATGATGACAAACCTCAATTCAGTAACCTTACTTGGTTTTCTATGCTATTTAGTGCTGGTATGGGCATAGGTATAATCTTCTGGGGTGTAGCAGAGCCTTTAGATCACTATGTTTTTCCACCTATAGGTATTAAAGAGTTAACTGTTGAAGCCGCTAATACAGGTATGGTTTATTGCTTCTTTCACTGGGGCTTACATGCTTGGGCTATCTATTCATTTGTAGGGCTTGTCCTTGCATATTTTAGATTCAGAAAAAATAAAAGACTATTAATTAGTGAAACAATCAAACCTTTAATTAAAGAAAACTTACGTTTTAAAGGCATATTAATTATAATAATAGACGTATTAGCAATAATAGCTACAGCCTTTGGTGTGGCTACTTCTTTAGGGTTAGGTGCTTTACAAATAAATGGGGGATTAAATAATGTTTTTGGCATTCCTATAAATAGTTTTATACAAATACTAATAATAATAGTTGCGACTATACTATTTTTATTATCTTCATCAACAGGTATCGAAAAAGGGATTAAAATTTTAAGTAATGTTAATATAGCTATTGCAGTTCTACTTATGCTCTTTGTCTTTATTTTGGGACCTACATCTAATATTTTAGAAATTTTCACTAATACTCTAGGTGAATACTTTCAAAACATTGTGTCTTTGAGCTTAAAACTAAGACCATTTAGAGACTCTAGTTGGATTTCTAGTTGGACTTTATTTTATTGGGCTTGGTGGATAGCTTGGTCTCCATTTGTTGGTGTATTTATAGCTCGTATATCAAAAGGAAGAACTATAAAAGAATTTGTTTTAGGTGTTTTATTAGTTCCAACTTTATTTAGTTTCTTTTGGTTTGCGGTGTTTGGTGGAACAGCCCTTAATCTTCAAATGAATACTAATTTAAACTTAGTAGAAGTTGTAAAAAATAATATTACTTCCACACTATTTATCACCTTGAAAAGTCTCCCCACTGGTACAATATTAAGTGTTATTTGTATAATTTTAATTATGACATTCTTTGTTTCATCAGCAGATTCTGCAACATTCGTTCTTGGTATGTTTAGTTCAAAGGGTAATATGAATCCTAAATTATCCATTAAACTTATATGGGGCATTCTTGAATCATTGATAGCTGTATCACTCCTATTAAGTGGAGGTTTAAAAGGTCTGCAAACCATGGCTATACTTACTGCCCTACCTTTTAGCTTTATATTAATCTTAATGCTTTCATCTTTACTTAAAGAATTAAAAAAAGAAAATTTACCTGAAATAAAACACTTAAAAACTAAACATAAACCCTTGAAATAAATCTTTATATTTATAAATTAACTCTTAATTAAACTCATTCAATATTTCTAAAAGAAAATAACCATTTTAAGTATTAGCTTAGTATCGACACACTAAAATAAAGCAGTAGAATTTTAGCATTCTACTGCTTTATTACTTAATCTAACCTCACCTTTCTATTTCTAAAAGCTTTATCTATGATGTAACTTAATAGCAATATTGCTACTAAAACTATGAATGTGTATAATGAATTAATTTCTACAACAAAATTTGTAATTAAGACAAAGTTTAGAATTGCTCCTGGTATCACAAATAAAATATATAATAATAACACCTTTATTATTTTTTTTGTATTTCCTCTATTTTTTATTATTACTTTCCTTAATCCTATACTAAAAATAAACCTACAAAATAAAAAGTCAACTATAAACATAAAAATTATATTTAAGGTGAATTTCATATGAAATATATAATATAATAATGACATCATTGCTGACATAAATATAGCCCACCTAATACTTTGATATATATTAAGTATTGTACTACTATTAATATCCTTTGATTTTATTATTTCTTTGCAAAACTCTTCAATATTATTACCAATAATACTCTTCACATCAATACCATCATCCTGTGCACTTATTAATAAGTCCTTTACATCCTCACTTACTTCATCCATAAAGCTACCTTCCATACCACTACTTGATAAGTACATTACTATACTCATGTATGCTTCCTTATATTCATCCCTCAATATGCTATTATTCATCATCCATCCCCCCTATAATCTTATTTACATTAACATGTAGTTTATTCCAGTATTCTATAAAACCTTCAAGTTCTATGCTTCCCATTTCTGATAGTTTATAATATTTTCTATTAACTCCCGCGGATGATTTCCTTCTTTCAGCAATTATTAACTGATTTTTTTCAAGCCTAAGTAATAATGGATAAAGCGTTCCCTCAACAATATCTTCAAAGCCACATTGTTTTAATTTTGTTAGTAGTTCATAACCATAGGTCTCTTCCTTTGAAATTATACTTAGTATACATCCTTCAAGAATACCTTTAAGAATCTGAGAATTATTATTCACAGCAACTCCTCCTTTACCTTGTAATACAAAGTATATTATTATTATATTAAAATGTATTTTGCATTGCAAGGTATATTTTAATATATCCTGAATTACTTGATACTTACTAAAAATAATCACTAAAAAAAGAAGGTATAGCCTCTAAGACTACTCCCTCTTTCCTACTATATAATCCATAAAACTATGATTTATTTAAATCATAGTTAGCCAATTCTTTTACCTAAATTCTTTTGAGAAAGGCTTGCTTCATAAACAATCATAGTAGCTGCTACTCCTACATTTAAGGAATCTGCACCTCCAAACATGGGGATTATTATTCTTTCACATTCATATTTATTCCAAATTTCTGAAATTCCATGTATTTCATTTCCTACAATAATAGCAATTCTACCCTTATAATTAGCATCATAGTAATTGTTACTGGCTTTTAAATCAGTAACAATAATCTTAAATCCGTTACTCTTAAGCCACCTTACAAGTAATTCTATGTCACTACTTACAACTGGCAACATAAAACTAGATCCCATGCTTGACTTTATCAGCTTTTGATTTGTTTTTCTAACTTTACTATTACAAATAATTACTCCATCTCCACCAGCACCATCAACTGACCTTATAATTGTTCCAATATTTCCTGGTTTCTCTAATCCATCAAGTATTACTAGCAAATTATTTTCCTTTAGCTTTACATCCTTAAGGTCATACTTTGGAAAACTACATAATAGAAAAAATCCTTCTCCACTATCTCTGCTACTCAATCTTTTACACAAATTACTTGATATTAAACATGAATTCTCTGCTACCATAGAAATACTCTTAACCATATCAAGGATAGATTTGTTTTTAATAAACTCTAGACAAAATACAAAGTTTATTATTCTAATATTACTTTTAATTATCTTTTCATAGGCCCATAATCCCTCTATAACAAATAAATCTTCATCTTCAACCTTTTTATTCTTTATTATTCCATTGATTAGTCTTATTGAATTGTCCTTACTACCAACAATTTTTAAATGAGAAAACTCTTCACCTAATTCCTCTATATCTAACCCCATTTTAAATATTATTCCTTTCTGTATACCTAATTCAAAAAATTTATTATTTATATTTCACCCCACAAACATAAATATCTTTAATTAATAATTTCACATATCAAAATTTATCATCATACTTATCTTAATATACGTAAGCGTAAAAGAATTCCCGCATAGTATATCAATACTAACCTTTGTTAAAATTGAGTTATCAATTAAAAAAGAAAGGTTGGTATATTTATGTCAAGATTATCGGAGGAGCAGACAACATACTGGAATGAAGCACTAGAAAAACTATCTACATACAGTGGTACTGTCTCAGATTTTTGTAAAGAATATAGTATTGATAGGCGTAAATTGTACTATCATAGAAAAAAGGAAAAAGATCTTTGTTCTAAAAGAACAGTATTTCATGCTATCTCAACAACAAAGGATGACAATAACATAAGTGCTCCGCACAAATATCCGAAGGATTATACTCAGATTAAGATTGAAATAGGAAAAGCTAGACTATTGATTCCATCTCATGATATAAAGTTACTATCAAGTATAATTAAGGAACTAGAGTCATCATGTTTAATTTAAATAATGTTAACACAGTATATCTCGCCTGTGGAACTACTGATCTCAGAAAAAGTATTGATGGATTAGTAATGCTCGTAGAGACAGAGCTTAAGCTAGATCCTTTTGAAAAAGCACTATTTGTATTTTGTAATAGGCAGATGAATAGGTTGAAGATACTTCATTTTGACGAAGGCTTCTGGTTATATTATTTTAGATTAGAAAATAATAGACTAAAGTGGCCTACGACAAAAGAAGATGCACTTAAAATTAATAAAAATGAATTAAACTGGCTTCTTAAAGGATATGAAATTATAACTACTTCAAAGTTTAAACCTATAACAGCAAAGAACTCTTTTTAGTGTGAAAAATCTATATAAAAACACCTCAAACCCTTTATAAATCAAGGGTTTTGTGGTATAATGTAGATAAATAAATCAAACTAATGAGGTTAAAAAAATGTATAGCTTAAACTTGGAGAATCAGCTTGATGAAGCTACAAAAGAATTAATTATAAATATGGAAAAGCAACTTGAAGAAAAGGCTTCTGAAATAAAATCTAAAGATAAAGAAATAAATGATTTAAAGAATCAATTAGCTTATCTTCAAGGACAAATTCTAAATAAAAATAGAAAGATATTTGGTCAGTCTAGTGAACAGGTGGATTCTAACCAAATATCTATTTTTGATGAGGCTGAAAAGAATAGTAACTCTAAAATAGAAGAACCTACAATAGAGGAAGTAGTTTATCAAAGAGCAAAGCCATCTAAAAATACGGGCAAGAAAGATAACTTAGCTAATTTAGAAAGAGTAGTAATTGAACATAAGCTATCGCCTGTGGAAGCTATCTGCAGTGAATGTAATAGTGAACTAGAGGTTATTGGTAAAAAGACTAAAGAAGTATTAAAATATGTTCCAGCTAAACTTTATATAGAGGAGCATGTTACTTACAGCTACGCTTGTAAAGCTTGCGAAGCAGCTTCAGGCGAAGCCAGTATAGAGACAACTAAGGGCTATGAAGGTATTTTATATAAGAGTATGGCCTCTAATGAGCTAGTAGCTCATGTTGTAAATATGAAGTACCAACATGCCATGCCCCTATATAGACTCGAAACTTATTTCAAAATGCTTGGTGCGAATCTTTCAAGGCAGACTCTTTCCAATTGGGTTATAGGCGCAGCCGATGCAGTAACACCTATAATTGAAATAATGAAAGAAGAGCTATTGAAGTCTCCTTATGTCCAGGCTGATGAAACTACTCTTCAGGTTATTGAAGATAATGGCAAGGAATCTAAGTCTAAGAAATATATGTGGTTATATAAAACTGGAGGTAATGTTCGCCCAATCATAATATATGACTATCAAAAAACTAGATCTAGTTCTTGTCCTAGAGATTTCCTTAGTGGGTTTTCTGGATATCTCCAAACTGACGGCTATGCTGGGTATAATAGTGTAGAAAATATTAAAAGACTCTACTGCCTAGCACACATAAGAAGAAAATTCCATGAAATCATAATAAATTTAGATGAAGAAGCCCTAAAAAAATCAAGAGCAATAATAGGGTTTAATTTATGTGAGAAAATTTATAAAGTAGAAAAAGATATAAAAGAGCAATATGGCGATAATGAAACCTTTTATGAAAAGAGATATGAAATAAGACTTGAAAAGACAGCTCCGCTTCTTGATGAATTCGAAGAATATGTAAACAGAGAAATTAAAGAGGCACTACCTAAAAGTGCTTTAGGCAAAGCTCTAGAGTATGCTAGAAAGTTATTGCCAGATATGAAAACAGTTCTAGAAGATGGTATACTAGATATAGATAATAATGCCTCGGAGAGAGCTATAAAACCTTTTGTAATAGGCCGAAAAAATTGGTTGTTTTCTACATCATCTAAAGGAGCGAAGGCTAGCGCCATGATCTATAGCATAATAGAAACAGCTAAAGCTAACAACCTAATAGTTGAAAAATACCTAACATATTTATTTGATATGCTCTCAAAATCAGATGTGCAGTCTAAAGAGCAATTTTATGAGCTTATGCCTTGGTCGGCAGACCTTCCAGAGGATGTTAAAATTTTAAAAGTTGAAAATAACTAAGTATAAAAACCCCAGTAGGTCCATATGAATGTCCTTACTGGGGTTAATTATATAATCATTTGAAATCAAGATACAAGACATCTACTTTTTGACGCTTACTAATATACAGAGATCATCAATTAATATATAAAGAACAATTCTATATTATTCTTTGCACATAAAAAGCTACCACTCATTATTAGAGTGATAGCTTTTCATTTCTATTTTTACTATATACAATTTTTTTAATACTATCTATAGAAAGAAAAAATTCTTCTGACAGCTCATCAATGGTATATCCACTTTCATGCTTATTACGTATAACTTCATTTCTATTTTTTATACGCTGCCTAGTTCCTGACTTTTCTCCCCACTTTTTCCGTGTTGTATGTTCAGATGGAATATATACATATTCTCCTTGAATATACTTTTGAATTTCTCTTAATAAATTATCTGGTAAGATTGTTTCAGCCTTTACATATCCCATAAAGCTCAGCTCCTTAAATTTATACTTTAAATTAAGGAAACAAAGCCTGTATAAGTATGAATTTATTTAGTAATGGCGACTAGATATTTACCTCTGTGCAATTGTCGCCTTAAGCCATACTTACAGACTTTGCACAGAGTATTTTGAGTTGTTCTTTCTTTGCTAATTGAAATCTCATATTTACTACCCCCAATAAACCTTATTTTCTACATAATACCAAATACTTCATAAATTATTAATTAATTTTCCAAATTATGTTGAAAATTAACAATATAACTATCCTCATATCAGAAATCTCAAATTATATATATGTTATTAAGAATTATCTCATTAAACTATTCCCTACTAAATGTCTGTACTTCTCCCAGTAATGTAATTGCACTATTATCAACAATTATTCCACCAGTGTCTTTAATAGCATATACAGTGTCCGCTCTTTCATTTAATACCTTATTTATATAATTTTTTTCTATTTCTGTATCTTCAAAATGAACTTCAATATGAAAATCTCTAATCAAATTTAGTCCTCTATTATATGAGAATGTATCATAATCTTTATCAGGAGTAATATGGTAATCTTCTATCTGAATCATCGCTCCAGCACTAATCCCTATAATTACTCCTAGAAAACTTTCAATGTCATTTATTAAATCAAACTCCTTTAAACGATGCATCATTTTATCAGGTAATCCTCCAGTGAAAAATAATATGTCACTGTTTCCTAATTTCTTTTTTGCACTTTCCTCTGTATCCTTAAAATAATTTACCCATTCTATATTTTCTTCCCTGATTCCATAACTCAAAAATGGCAAGATAATAGTATTATAATACTTTCCATTACCTTTACTATAGGCATCCTGCCAATCCATATCATTACTTATATTTTCACCGAAAGAAAATGGAATTACCAAAACCTTATCATCACACTTTATATATTTTTCCATTGTATCTTTTGCCCAATTTTCATGGAAATTATATAAACTAAATAATATATTGACCATTAGTATTCTCCCTCTCTTTATAATTCACAAAGTAATAATAGTTCCAATTATTATTTATGTGAACTACTTCATTTTGCAATAATATACTACTGTTTCATAATCAAAAATCAATGTACCATTTTTATTATACTTTTTAAATAGAAGTTCAAGTTCCGTAATCATATAATTGAATCTTGGATTTTCTTCATTTGGAATATATGAATAAGATACTAAATCCCCTTTTAATCTTTCTAAATTATACACTTGAGGATTAGAAAATATTTCTTTATCGATTGTTTTTAAATCAAAGAATTTGGGTAAATCCGTATTAAGTGAATTCCCACCCTCACGTTCTGAGTATTTTTCAATTAGTTCCATATATTCATTCATAAATTGGCTATTGCTAAATTTTCTTCTATTATTAATAATTACTACGAACCCGCCAGGTTTTAATATTCTGAGGAATTCTTTTTTTGTAGCTTTTGGTTCAAACCAATGGAATGCTTGTCCTGATATAATTACATCTACCGATTCTGATTCCAACTTTGTATATTCAGAAGATGCATCTATTGAATGAAAATTTGTGTAATTAATTAGATACTTCTCTCCAGCGCACCTCATTTCTGCATTAGGTTCAATGCCGTATACTTCGTTTCCATTATCCAAAAATAATTTAGCAGAAATTCCTGTTCCAGAGCCAATATCAGCAATAATTGCTCCTTTAGCTAAGCCAATTGCTGTATTTAGAAACCTTATTATTTCATTAGGATAGTTAGGTCTATATTTTGCATAGTTCTCTACTCGACTACTAAATCTACCTTTAGGATTAAGCTCTGTTAAATTCATAATATCCTCCAAATTAAAAAATTTAATGTTTCCTTGTAAATTTTACTTGTATTATAACTCCCCATCATCAAATGCCTTTCGAGTCGCATTTCCTTTTTTTGCATCAAAATCTATAGGAAGGTGATCTTCATCAATTATTTTTTCATAGTTAATGTCAGAAAAATAATTACAAAAATTAATTTCAACATAAATCAATCTGCTATTTTCTTCATCAGCTAAAGCATAAATATAACCATTATAACTATCAGCGTAAACTGCACATACTGGATAATTAAAACCAGTTGCACCATATATAAGATTGTCTTCAGAGGAATTCAATTTTGACAACCTTTCTATTTCTTTTGTATAATCTTCATCATTACATGTATATACAAGATATGCTACATAATTTGGGTCAAATGAATTATAGTAATAATAAGTAAAATCTTCTACTTCTGCTGAATCCGGTATTTTGTTAGGGAATATATCATTAGGATGTTTACCTTCACTTCCAAGATAATCACTGTAATTTGAAATATCTGTAGTTTTGTCCTTTTCCACACCCAACATTTCACAACCACTACAAATCAACATGGCTATCATAATTGAAAAAATTATTAATATCTTTTTCATTTATTAACGCCTCCTTAAACCTCATTTTCTATATAATACCAAATACTCTAGAAATCATCAATTAATTTTCCGAATTATGTTAAAAATTAAGAATTTAAGCAAAATAAATTGTATTCATAATTTGTTTTCGTACCCTTGGGATACTTCCACATTAAGCTTAAACAATGTTTATTTTAAAATACTCATAACCTTATTGTATACTGTGTCATATTTACTTCTTTCAATGTTATCAATACCCGAACTTAAATATTTTAAGTAATCATTTAAATCTTGTTCTATATACATATCAGGTTCAGTATGAACTTCTTCATTTGCAACACCTACACTGTTCGTAGACAGGGTTGATGAAAATTGTATAGCTATCTTACTATTTGGAAGAAGAGTAGCTATTGGCTCTCTACCTAAACCATCTCCACCTGTAGTTGTTCCTATTATTTTTGCAAACTTAGTATCCTTAACTATACCTATAAAGTACTCCGATGCAGAATAAACCATATCATCAACTAATACATATATATCCCCTTGGAAATTTATAGAATTACCATAGGGGTTTATAGTTATATCTACATCATATATTCTAAAGTTGTTTAAATCATAATTATTCTTTGGCATCTGAGATTGAGTTATTTCTTCATTAAATATTTTTGAAAAGTAATATTCATCCATAAACTTAGTATCTCTAAAACAATCATAAGAAGACATATATAGAGGTTTATCTGATAAAGCTGAAATTATAAATTCACCAAATTGATTATTTCCACCACCATTACCTCTTATATCTATAACAATATTATCAACATCTGCACATTGATTTAATAAGAAATCTTGTATAGTTGCTTGATTCTTTGCCATGAATTCGCCATTAAAACTTCTAATTTTTATATAGGCAGTTTTACCTTCGTTTACAATATCTAATACAATATTGTTATCGCTAGAATTTATAAAATCGCCATAATACCAATCTTCTAATTCCTTACTATAGGTCTCATAGTGTATGGTTGAATTTATTTTTTTATTATTATATTTTATTTCTATATTATCTGGTGAACCATCCCTTTTAAAATAACTATCTTCGTATATATAATATTGATTTCTTTTAGAATCCTTTAATAGATAATATATATCTTTATTGTCATATAAATAATCACTTACACTTTTTCCATTAAATTTAGTAATCATACTTCCTACTGGTATCTTTTCATTTTTAGATTTTGTAACAATATACTTTCCTTGAACATACTTCCACTTTATTTCTGGGATATAAAATGTTTTTAAATATCTGTCAGCCCAGTATTCAGTTTTTTCTTTTAAATCAACGTTACTATCATATAAACCACTGTGCTCAAAAATTAATGAGTTAAAGGATATATGGCTATGATTATTTTGTAATAAATTCATAGTTAAACTTACATTTTTAATAAATTCAGTATCGTTTTTAGATTTAGATATTTTTTTTATAAGTTCTTCTTTAGAGTCTAGAAAATTATAATTTAATTTTTTTGCTTTTACCTCAAAGAAAGGATAATTATCTTCTAAAAAATCTAACAAAAATACTGCATCTGTTTTATAAGCATCATACTTTTTATATCTTTTATATCCATAAACTCCTCCAATGATTAAGAATATGGAAATCATAATAATTAAAAAAATCTTTAATTTTTTATTCATTAATTATTTCCTCCAAAACGAAATATATGTTTTCATTGGATATTGGGCACCTTTTAATTACTAACCTTATTCTTAATATAATCATCTATAATCTTAATATCCTTAATATACTTCTCTCTTCCTAATTGCGCCTTCTGCTTTTTTATACTTTCTAAACTTCCTACAGGTAATCCATCAATAAACTCTATTTCATCTACGAACCAATTTTCTAGTATTTCTATTGTATTATTTGTGTGAACAATTCTTGAGTTATCTTTTTCTACTGTGTACTTACAACCTTTTTTTACAAATAGCTCAACTAAGTTTGTAGTACCCCCTAAATCAATATCATTTGTGGTTTCTTTAACACCATGAATTACTAAACCTGCACCAGAGGTTATCCAATATTCATTTAAAGGTAATTCCATGTCTTTAATCATTTTAATTATGTCTTCTTTTCCTAACATCTTAATAATCCCCTTAACTACATTCATTTTCATCTAATTTCTAATACTCCATAATCCATTATAAATTTCAATTAGCAACTTTATATTATCCCTATGATATGGACTATTGCCCCTGATAATAAAGCAACAATAGTGCCAATTACTATTCCTATAACAGTACCCCTTATATGATGCCAGGGATTCTTATATTCTTTATCCATATCCTCAGTTCCAGGTATTCTTGTTCTTTTACTGTGACAAAAAAGTCCAATATCTAATACTATCATATCGTAAATATTCACTACAAAAAATAATATAAAAACGTGGATATATGCAGACTTAAAGTTTTTTGCACCAGAGTAATATGCCACTACAGCAAGAACAATTGCAAAAATCAATACTGCAATTAATTTAACTGATAAATGTCTTTTTTCTTCAACTTTAATAACATCTTTATACTGAGGCAGATTTTCTACCCTATCTCTAATTTCTTTAGGGTAAGACATAATATGCTTAATAGGGTCTTTATAAAGAGAAGGTAATATAATTAGCGTGAAAACTGCACAGGAAATAACACATTCTACAAATAAAATCATCCTTTTATCTCTCCTCTAAAGTGTAAATAACTATCACATTAAATATTTTTAGCTTTTTTTATTTTCTTGCAGGATCATCCGTATAAACTTTTTTTACAATCCCAATACCACTATTATCAGGAGTAGAAAATTTTATTTTAAACCAATAGTTATTTCCCTCAACTATCTCGTCATATTGCTCTGATGTTAATATTAGTGTGCTATCAATAGGTTTTAAAGGATATATATAATTATGATATTTTAATGTGAATTGATTATTTTCTTTTTCTTTAAATGCATAAGGATTTTTATATTTTTCATATTTAGCTATGTCTTCCTTGTTATTGACATCAACAATTTTTATAGCAGATGTATATGTTATTGTTTTTGGTTTTCCCCAAATCATATAGCCAAACAATGCCAATATTCCTACAAAAACCATTGCTATTAGTAATAGCTTAATTCTAATTTTTGAATCTGATTTCATCCCTTTAACCTCCCAATTATTTACTTATATTTATGAATTCATTAACCTTTGTTTAGCAGCCTTGTAATGCCTCCAGTAATTAGTATAATACTTATGGTTATTATCACCACATTATTAAATATAGTTTCAATGCTAAAATTCTTAACTAAACTAAATATTATTGGTATTGCAAATATAACTCCTATTATTAACATAATTATAGGAGACTTTAATATATTCTTCATAGGTAATGGTGCTTTGCCTGAGCCAATAAAATAACCAGGATTATTAGCATTCTTTTGCCACTCATTTATCTCTTCTACTTGGTTTTCTAATGGATTTAACTTTGATTCATTATTTTTATTATTAATAATTTTCACCCCCTATTAAATCTATATAAAAGAGTAAAATCTATCTTAAATTTCTACTTAATACTTCCGCTAAAGAACCATCATCTATTTCAAATATCTTACGAGAACTAAAACCATTCTTTATATATTTATTTTTCTCCAAATGCATATATTACTGGCATATTAAAATAAAATCCATCACCTTTGCTAAACTTTTCTAGTCCTTTGAATATGTCTCTTTTAAACTCTTCAAATACATCACAACCCAAATCTTCTATTTTTTCAAATATTCCTCTAACTGCGTTGGTACACATTTCTTGCCACCATTCCTCTTTATCCCTATACACAACATCTTTACTTTCTTCATAAACTTTAACATTTTTAAAACCTGAGTTATCTAATATTTTTATTACATCCACTACTGTATCAAACTTTGGAATATATGGCTTTCTATCCTTATTTTCCCTTTGTACGTTCGTAGGTAAATATTTATTAACTATTTCAGTTAACCACTTTTGATCTTCTTGTTTACCCCATATGCTAAATCCTGCTTGTCCTCCATCTTTTAATACTCCTAGTATTCCATTTAATCTATTTTCACTAAGTAAAAGATATCCTATTCCAAATCCACAAATAACATTATCAAATGAATCTTTTTTAAAGTTTAAATTCTGAGCATTCATATTCTTAACTTCTGCATTACATATTTTCTTATTTAAAATATCTTTATGAGTTTCACTTACCATAACTTCTGAACTATCTATACCTACAGCATATCCATCTTTACCTATTTTATCTATTGCAGCAAATAAAGAAGCACCTCTACCCATTCCAATATCTAACACTTTAGCTCCATTGTCAATCTTTGAGAGTTCAACTAATCTATTACCAAAGCTATTCCAATATTGTGGCCCTACCTTTCCAAAATCAATGGCAACTTTGTCCCATATTGTTACTAACTTCATTTTATTCCTCCAGTTACATTCCTCTATTTCTCCTATATAAACATATCACTATATCATTTTATAATACTCTATAGTCCATTACAAAATTCAATTAATAGCTTGATTGATGATTTATCTGTAAAATCTACCACTTGCCCATAGGTTTCAAGCATCATTTTTGCTTCATCATCCATTTTATCCTCAGGCATTTTACTTACTTTGTTTTTTAATAAAGCCATCATAGACTTGTGGATAAAACCAAGATTTTTATAATCAATAGCACCTCTAAAATGAAATAATTTTATCCTATCCTGCATTTCCTTCGTAAAATTCTTATCAATAACAGGTATAAATTGTTCAGTGTTACTTGGATCAGCAAGTCCTACAGTAAATATAACTAAATTTTTATCTTTAAGCTTATCAAAGGCTTTAGTAATTAATGAAACACCAAGTATTCCACTTGCATAAAGACCGCCTCCATAAATAATTGTAGAATAATTTTGCATACCAGTTACATCAATTTTAGATGCCTCAAAAATATCCGCATCAAGTGCAGTAGCAATCCATTCTGCATATTTTTTTGTTGAACCATATTTTGATTTGTATATAACAACTGTTTTACTCATATATTTCCTCCTATATATTTAATCACTTTATAACCTTTGAATAAAAGTTTTTATTTTAATAATTAATTTTCATTATTCACTTTACATTTAAATTAAACCATAATTCTTCTCTACTTATTTTCGATAATCTTAGCTCCATAATCAGTACCTACAATTATTCTTTTGCATATGTCAGAAAACAATCCAACTTCTAACACTCCTGTAATTCTCATAACTTTATTATAAACATACATGATATCTTTTGATTTCCCTACATGTAAATCAACTATATAATTTCCATTATCGGTTATAAAGATTTTATTATCTTTTATTCTTATTATAGGATTTAAAGAGTATTCATCTAACTTTTTAATAATCTGGGTATATCCGTAAGGTAATATCTCCACAGGTAACGGAAATGACCCTATCTTATCAACTAGTTTACTTTCATCCATTATCCAAATTACCTCTTTAGCTAAATTAGCTACAACTTTTTCTCTAAATAATGCCCCACCACCGCCTTTTATTGCATTAAATTTACTATCTATTTCATCAACTCCATCAATGCACAAATCTATTGTATCTACTTTATCAATTGAAATTAAAGGAATTTTCAACTCATTTGCTAAATCTTCAGTAAATTTCGAAGTTGCAACTGCTTTTAACTTCATTCCATCTTGAACTAAATCCCCTACTCTTTTAATCATATAATAAGCTGTTGAACCTGTTCCTAATCCTAATATCATTCCATCTTTTATATATTCTGTTGCCTTTTCACCAGCAATTCTCTTTTTATCTTTTAAAATTTTGTATGAAAATAATTCTTTATCAATTCCATTACGCTTATCTATTTCATTCAAGCTCTATTTTCCTCCCACCCAAAAATCATTTTTAACTTTCCAGCTATATCCATTTTTGTTTCTTATTAATATTTTCATCTATTGCTACTCCAACACTAACTCCTAAACAAATACCAATAGCTAAATTATCAAATAATATCCCATATATGACCCCTAATGCAATACCAAGAGCAATATAAGCACCTTCATCAGATAGCTTACTTTTAAATTTATTCTTACTTGTATTTTTCAACTCATTTCTCCCTTTAATGTCCTTCATATTCACCTCTCATACCATCGTATGATTTACTCTATTCTAATTTTCTAAGTAAACTTCATCTTTTTAATAAGTTTTTTATATTTTTAATTATTGATTCATTGTAAAATGAAAT
>NZ_DGRF01000075.1:0-43606 GCF_002390995.1 Clostridium sp. UBA4395 | reverse complement strand
CTATTTTGCGAAAGCCCCTTTATTTTTGGTAAAAATGAATAAATTGTGACAAGTTAAATTATTTGTAAAAATAAAAGTAAAAAATATATATTGACTTTGTTTTTCTTTAGTAATATACTTTGATTATCAAACTATTTGAAAGTCAAACAAAAGGAGAATAAAGTAGAATGAAATCCTTAAATTCAAATAAATACGTATTAAATGAATTATTAGTAACTATATTTAATGATATTCTAGAGATTGAACAAACTGCTCTACAAGAAGGAGTACTTAAAGATTTATCGGTTACAGAGATACATACTATTGAAGCTATAGGAATGTATCATCCAAGAACAATGACGGAAGTAGCAAATGATTTAAATATTACAGTAGGTACTTTAACTACAGCCATAACGAAACTTGTAAAAAAAGGATATGTAGAACGTACAAGAGGAGAAGAAGACAGAAGATCTGTAATGATAGCTCTTACTAGAAAAGGAAAGTTAGCATATAGAGTTCATGAAAAATTTCATCAGGATATGATTAGTGAAACTATAAAAGGTTTAACAGATGAAGAGGAAGAAGTGCTAATAAAATCTCTAGAGAAAGTAAATAGCTTTTTTAAGTCAAAATACAATCTTAAAAAATAAGTAAAGGAGAATAGATGTGATTGGTTCAAGAATACTAGGAACAGGTTCTTATACACCATCTAATATAGTTTACAATAAAGATATAGAAAATATTGTAGATACTTCAGATAGCTGGATTAGAGAGAGAACTGGAATTGCGGAAAGAAGAATTTCTAATGGAGAAGATACTTCAGAATTAGCAATAAAGTCAGCTTTAAAGGCTTTAGAAGATAGTAATGTAGATGGTAAAGAAATTGATTTAATTTTAGTGGCTACAGTTTCACCAGATAGTTTAATTCCATCAGTTGCATGTAATGTACAAAAGGAAATAGGTGCTATAAATGCTATGGCTTTTGATATAAATGCTGCATGTAGTGGGTTTATATTTGCGCTAGATATAGCTAAGGGGTATATAGAAACAGGTAGGGCTACAAAAGCTTTAATAATTGGAGCAGAGGTATTATCTAAAATCGTAAATTGGGAAGATAGAAATACTTGTGTATTATTTGGAGATGGAGCAGGAGCTGTAGTTATAGGAAAAGATTCTGAAGAGTATATAAGTTATATCAACTGTAAAAGTGTAGGATCTAAAGGTGAGTCACTTACTTGTGACATACTTCCTATGGAGAATATATATACCAAGGAAGTTATAAATAATAATAAGATTCAGATGAATGGAAAAGATATTTATAAGTTTGCTGTTAAGGTTATGGAAGAGGAATTTAATAGAATTATTGAAAAAGGCAATATAAAAAAGGATGATATAGATTTTATACTTCCACATCAGGCTAATATAAGAATGATAGAAAGTGTTAGTAAGAAGATTGATATACCTTTATCTAGATTCATTATAAATTTAGACAAAAAGGGGAATACATCTAGTGCAAGTATTCCAATAGCTTTAGATGAAGCAAATAAAAATGGTCAAATTAAACAAGGAAGTAACATAGTAATTATAGGATTTGGTGGTGGACTAACCTATGGTAGTGCACTGTTAAAATGGAATAAATAATTAAAAGCGTATAGGAGGAATAAAAAATGGTATTAGAAAGAGTAAAAAAAGTTATAGCAAAAGAACTAGGTGTAGAGGCAGAGGAACTAAATATACAAGCAAGTTTTACAGATGATTTAGGAATAGATTCTCTAGAAATATTTGAAATTGTTATGAGTTTAGAAGAAGAGTTTGATATTGAAATTCCAAATGAGGATATAGAAAACATAAAAAATGTTCAAGATATTTCAAGCTATATAGAAAGCAAAGTTAATTAAAACAAAGGTCAGATAGCTATCTATCTGACCTTAACCATAGGAGGTATATATGTTCAAATCAGATATATGTGAAGCTTTAAGAATACAATACCCAATAATTCAAGGGGCTATGGCTTGGATTGCAGATAGCATATTAGCAAGTAGCGTATCAAATGCGGGAGGACTTGGAATTATAGCGGCAGGAAATAACTCTCCAGAAAATGTTAGATTAGAAATAAGAAAAGCTAAAGAACTTACAGATAAACCCTTTGGAGTAAACATAATGCTTCTTAGTGATAATGCAGATGAGGTTGCTAAGATTGTTTGTGAAGAAGGAGTAAAGGTTGTTACAACAGGTGCAGGAAACCCAGGTAAATACATGAATATGTGGAAAAATCATAATATTAAGGTTATTCCAGTAGTAGCTTCAACAGGGCTTGCAAAACGAATGGAGCGAAGTGGAGCAGATATGGTAATTGCTGAAGGTTGTGAAGCTGGTGGACACATAGGAGAACTTACAACTATGGCACTTCTTCCTCAGGTTGTAGATGCTGTAAATATACCTGTTATAGCAGCTGGTGGTATAGGAGATTCTAGAGGAATGTTGGCTGCATTAGCATTAGGTGCTAATGGATTTCAAGTAGGAACTAGATTTCTAGCAGCGAATGAGTGCACTATTCATGAAAATTATAAAAAGAAGGTAATAGAATCAAAGGATATAGATTCAGTAGTTACAGGTAGAAGTACTGGGCATCCTGTAAGAGTTCTTAGAAATAGATTATCTAGAGAATATTTAAGACTTGAAAAGTTAGGTACATCAGCTGAAGAGCTAGAACAATTAGGGGTTGGTGGACTTAAAAAGGCTGTTATAGACGGTGATGTAGATAATGGTTCTATTATGGCAGGTCAAATTGCAGCTTTAATAAAAAAGGAAGAAAGTTGTGAAGAAATAATTAAAGATTTTGTAGAAGGTACTGAAACATTACTAAAATCTATGATAAATAAATTTTAAAGTTGAGAGGTAACTATGAAAAATATCGCATTTATTTTCCCAGGCCAAGGAAGTCAGTACGTAGGTATGGGAAAGGAAATATATGAAGAATTCTTAGAAGCTAAGAAAGTATTTGAAAAAGCTAACAAAATTTTAAATAAAGATATAAGTGAGTTATGCTTCAATGGTCCCATAGAAGAACTAACTTCTACTGAAAATAATCAAGTAGCTATAGTAACTCTTTCAATAGCATTATTTGAAATTTTAAAATCTCATGGAATAAATCCTAAAGTTGTTGCAGGATTGAGCCTTGGAGAATATTCTGCTTTAATCTCAAGTGGAATTATGAGTTTTGAAGAAGGATTAAGAGTAGTAAGAGAAAGAGGAATATTCATGAAGAAAGATAGTGATAAAACTAACGGCTCCATGGCGGCTATCATTGGTGGGAAAATAGAAATTATAGAAGAAGTCTGTAATGAACTTAGTGATAAAGGAATAATAGGTATAGCAAATTATAATTGTAGTTCCCAAATTGTAATTTCAGGAGAGGATTTCTTAGTAGAAGAAGCTATGAGAAGTTTAAAAATTAAAGGTGCTAAGAAAATTGTTAAGTTACCAGTAAGTGGAGGGTTCCATACAGAATTGATGGAAAATGCATCTAAAAAATTAGGGGATGTATTAAGCGAGGTATATTTT
Organism: Clostridium sp. UBA4395; assembly: GCF_002390995.1. Classification (NCBI taxonomy): domain Bacteria; kingdom Bacillati; phylum Bacillota; class Clostridia; order Eubacteriales; family Clostridiaceae; genus Clostridium; species Clostridium sp. UBA4395. The sequence goes on along the minus strand of NZ_DGRF01000075.1, from coordinate 40,063 downwards.
AATGAAAGCAATATAGAAGTAATACCTAATGTTACTGGAGAGATTTTACAAAATGTAATGGAACTTAGACAGTTGTTAGAAGCTCAGGTTAAATCTTCTGTGAAATGGCAAAAGACCATAGAAAATATGATTGATATGGGAATTAATACTTTTATAGAAGTTGGACCAGGAAAAGCCCTTAGTGGTTTTGTAAAGAAAATAAGTAAAGATGTAAAAATATTAAATGTTGAGGATAAAGAATCAATTTATAGTACATTGAAATATTTACAAGAAGCTCATGTATAGGAGAGGATATATATATGTTTAAAGGAAAGAATGTGGTAGTTACTGGAGGAAGTAGAGGGATAGGAAGAGCTATAGCTATAGAGTTTGGTAAAAAAGGAGCTAATGTGGTTATAAATTATGTTAGTAGTGATGCAGAGGCAGAAAAAGTTGCCGAGGAAATAAAAAGTCTTGGAGGAAATGCTATTTTAGTAAAAGGAGATGTAAGTAGTTTCGAAGAAGGAAAAAAATTAATAGATGAAACGGTAAAAGTTTTTGGAACTATAGACATATTAATTAATAATGCAGGAATAACAAAAGATGGATTAATTATGAGAATGAAAGAAGAGCACTTTGATAAGGTTATAGATATAAATCTTAAGGGTGTATTTAATACTTGTAAGAGTGCAGTGTCTCACATGCTTAAACAGAGAAGTGGAAAGATTATAAATATTTCTTCTGTAGTAGGAGTTGTAGGGAATGCAGGGCAGGCAAACTATGCAGCATCTAAAGCCGGTGTTATAGGACTTACTAAGTCAATAGCTAAGGAAGTAGGAACTAGAGGGATAACTGTAAATGCTGTAGCACCAGGATTTATAAAAAGCGATATGACAGATGTATTAAGTGAAAAAGTAAAGGATGGTATGTTAGGACTAATTCCTTTAAATAGATTTGGAAATGTAGAAGATGTAGCAAGGACTGTAGTTTTTCTTGCATCAGAGGGTGGAGACTATATAACAGGTCAAGTTATAAATGTAGATGGCGGAATGGTAATGTAGTTATTTAAGGAGGACATATAAAGTGAATAGAAGAGTGGTAATTACAGGTATGGGAGCATTAACCCCTATTGGTAATGATCTTAACAGCTTTTGGGATGGAGTTAAGAATGGTAAATGTGGCATAGATTTTATAAAATCTATGGATGTAGAAAAGTTTAAAGTTAAAATAGCTGCAGAGGTTAAAGGTTTTGACCCTACAGAGGTTATTGATAGAAAAGAAGCTAAGAGAATGGATAGATATTGTCAACTTGCTATGGCAGCAGCAGAGGAAGCAGTAAAATCTTCAAATTTAGATTTAGATAGTATTGATAAATATAGATTAGGTGTTTTGATTAGTTCAGGAATTGGCGGACTCGATACATTAGAAAATGAATATAAAAGAATGTTAGAAAGAGATACAACTAAGGTATCACCATTTTTAATTCCTATGATGATAGAGAATATGGCAGGAGGAAATGTTGCTATAAAATATGGTGCTAAAGGGCCATGCCTATCTGTAGTGACAGCTTGTGCTACAGGAACTAATAGTATAGGTGAAGCTTTTGAGATGATAAAGGCAAATAGGGCAGAGGTAATGATTACAGGTGGGACAGAGGCATCTATAACATCAATAGGTCTTGCTGGATTTACTGCGTTAACGGCTTTAAGTAAGAGTGAGGATCCTAAAAAAGCATCTACTCCTTTTGATAAAAATAGAAGTGGATTCGTAATGGGTGAAGGAGCAGGAGTTTTAATTTTAGAAGAGCTCCAGCATGCAAAGGCAAGAGGTGCAAAAATATATGGTGAAGTTATTGGATATGGATCTACTTGTGATGCCTATCATATCACTCAGCCTAGTGCTGATGGAGAAGGGGCAGCAAGAGCAATGCAACTTGCCATAGAAGAAGGAAATGTAAGTTTAGAAGATATATCATATATTAATGCTCATGGAACTAGTACTCCATATAATGATAAATTTGAAACTATAGCTATTAAAAATTTATTTAAAGAGCAAGCCTATAAGATCCCAGTTAGTTCTACAAAATCAATGACAGGACATTTATTGGGAGCATCAGGTGCTATAGAATCAATTGTATGTATAAAAGCTTTAGAGGAAGGGTTTATTCCAGCTACTATTGGTCTTGAAGAGAAGGATGAAGATTGTGATTTAGATTATGTTCCTAATATTGGAAGAAGAGCAGAACTAAAATATGCTTTGTCTAATTCCTTAGGATTTGGTGGTCATAATGCTACACTTTTATTTAAGAAATGGGAGGAATAAATTATGAATTATGAAGCAATTGAAAGGCTAATTAAATTAATAAATGATTCCAATCTTAAGGAATTAGAACTAGAAGAAGCAGGGCTTAGAATAAGGATGAGCAAAAATGATTCTAGCAAAATTATTTATAATGAAGATGCTAGAGCATTAAATCAATCTAAAATCACAGATAAATGTGATACAGAGTTTGTTAGTCATACTAATAATGCAAATGATAATACTTCAGTAATATCAACAAAGCATGAAGAAATAGCTACTGAAGAGAGTAATTTAGAAGAATGCTTTATAGTTAAGTCACCTATGGTAGGAACATATTATTCTTCACCTACAGAAAATGGAGAACCTTATACAAAAATAGGAGATTCAGTATCAAAGGAGTCAATTCTGTGCATAATTGAAGCTATGAAATTGATGAATGAAATTGAATGTGAAGTTGAAGGAACGGTGGCTAAAATATTTGTTAATAATGGAGATGTAGTAGAATTTGGTCAGCCTATAATGGCGATAAAACTTTAGAAATATAGATTATATAAAGGAGGTAGTATAAATAATGTTAGATGTAATAGAAAGTGATGTAATAAAACTCAATATAAAAGAGATACAAGAAATAATACCTCATAGATATCCATTTTTATTTGTAGATCAAATAGAAGGTTTAGAACCAATGAAAAAAGCGGTAGGATATAAAAATATAACTATGAATGAATATTTTTTTCAAGGTCATTTTCCACAAGAACCTGTATTACCTGGAGTGATAATAGTAGAAGCTCTTGCACAAGTTGGTGCCATTGCATTACTTTATGATGAAAAGTTTAGAGGCAAGATAGCCTACTTCGGTGGGATAAAAAATGCTAGGTTTAGGAGAAAAGTTATACCTGGTGATAGATTAAAACTAGAAGTTGAAATTATAAAGATAAAAGGACCAATGGGTATTGGTAAAGGAATTGCCACAGTTGATGGAGTAGTAGCTTGTGAATGTGAATTAACCTTCGCAGTAGGAGTATAAAAGTAAGAGAGGTAGCCGTATGTTTAAAAAGATATTAATTGCTAATAGAGGAGAAATTGCAGTTAGAATAATTAGGGCTTGTAGAGAAATGGGAATACAAACTGTAGCTGTATATTCTGAAGGTGATAGAGAAGCTTTGCATGCACAAATGGCAGATGAGTGTGTTTGTATTGGACCATCAGCCTCAAAGGATAGTTATCTAAATGAAAATAATATATTAAATGCTACTATTTTAAAAGGTGCAGAGGCTATTCATCCAGGGTTTGGATTTTTATCTGAAAATAGTAGATTTGCCAAGATGTGTGAAGAGTGTAATATTAAATTTATAGGTCCCACAGCAGAAAATATAAACAATATGGGAAACAAGTCAAAAGCCAGAGAACTTATGGAAAAGGCTAATATACCAGTAGTACCAGGATCAAAGGGAATTATAAATAATGAAGAGGAAGCTATAGTAATAGCTAAAGAAATAGGATATCCAGTAATGATAAAGGCCTCTAGCGGAGGCGGTGGAAAAGGAATTAGGATTGTAAATAATGAGAATCAGCTTATAAGTGATTTTAATGCAGCAAAGAGAGAAGCAAAAGTTTCATTTAACGATGATTCGATGTATATAGAAAAGTTTATAGAAAAACCAAGGCATATAGAAATACAACTCATAGCAGATAATTGTGGAAATACAATATATCTAGGTGAGCGTGAATGTTCTATACAAAGAAAAAATCAAAAGGTGTTAGAAGAAGCACCATCAGTATTTATAGATGATAGTATGAGAAAAAAAATGGGAGAGACTGCAGTTAAAGCAGCTAAATCTATAGGGTATGTAAATGCTGGAACGATAGAATTTCTAGTAGATAAGCATAAGAAGTTCTATTTCATGGAGATGAACACTAGAATACAGGTAGAGCATCCTGTAACAGAAATGGTAACAGGAGTTGACTTAATAAAAGAACAAATTAGGATAGCTTATGGAGAAAAGTTAAGTTTTTCACAAGAAGATATAAAAATTACAGGTCACTCTATTGAGTGTAGAATAAATGCGGAGGATCCTTATAAAAATTTTAGACCTTGTCCAGGTGAAATAACTAATTTATATGTACCTGGTGGAAATGGGATTAGGTTAGATTCTGCGGTATATCAAGGATATAAAATTCCACACTGCTATGATTCAATGATTGGTAAACTTGTAGTTCACGGTAAAAATAGAGAAGAAGCTATAAGCAAAATGAAAAGAGCATTAAGTGAATTCATAATAGAAGGAGTTAGTACTAACATAGACCTTCAGCTTGATATTTTAACTAATGAGAGTTTTGTAGAAGGAACTTTTGATACAGGGTTCTTAGAAGCATATCTTAATAAAGTTAAATAGTTTAAATCTAAATGAGGTAATTATATGAAAGATTTAAGGTCATTATTTAAAAAAAATGTTTATATAGAAGTAAAACCGAGCAATAAAGAGGGCGAGATAAAAAAGAGACCACAAGTACCTGATGGAATGTGGATTAGATGTCCTAAATGCGGTAATACCATATATAGAGGAGATTTAGTAAATAATTTAAAAGTGTGTTATTCTTGTGGAGGACATTTTAGACTTACAGCAAGAGAAAGAATTAAGCAAACAATTGATGAAGGAACATTTAAAGAATTATTTGCAGATATGATTTCAGACAATCCTTTAGATTTTCCACAATACACGGAGAAGGTAAGCAAGATACAAAGAGTTACTAATATGAAGGAAGCTGTTATAGCTGGTATAGGAAAGATAGATGGTAATACTGTAGTTATATGTGTTATGGATAGTAATTTTCTTATGGGAAGTATGGGAAGTGTAGTTGGAGAGAAGATTACACGAGCCATAGAATTAGCAACAAAGGAGGAACTTCCGATAGTAATATTTACTTGCTCTGGAGGAGCAAGAATGCAAGAAGGAATATTTTCTCTTATGCAAATGGCCAAAACGTCAGCAGCATTATCCTATCATAGTGATAGGGGGTTACTATATATATCTGTACTAACAGATCCAACCACTGGAGGTGTAACAGCAAGTTTTGCAATGATAGGAGATATAATACTTGCTGAACCTAATGCACTTATTGGATTTGCAGGACGAAGAGTTATTGAGCAAACAATAAAGCAAAAGCTGCCAGATAATTTTCAGACAGCGGAATTTCTTTTGGAAAAGGGATATGTAGATAAGGTTGTACACAGAAAGGATATGAAGGGTACTCTTAGTACTATTATAAAAATACATGTGAATTGAAGATACAAGGAATAGAGGTGTTGGAAGTAGATGGATAACAAGTTTAGCTCGTGGGAAAAGGTAAGTATAGCACGTAGTATTAAGAGACCTACAGCACTTAACTATATTAATAGTATATTTGAGGATTTTATAGAGTTAAAAGGCGATAGAGGCTATGGCGATGATAGTGCCATAGTAGGTGGTATTGCTAAATTTGAAAATAAAAGTGTTACAGTTATTGGAATACAAAAGGGCAATAGTACTAAAGAAAATATAGAAAGAAATTTTGGAATGCCAAAGCCAGAGGGATATAGAAAAGCATTAAGACTTATGCTCCAAGCAGAAAAATTTAAAAGACCTGTAATTATTTTTGTAGATACTCCAGGTGCCTTTTGTGGAATAGAATCAGAAGAGCGCGGTATAGGAGAGGCAATTGCTAAAAACCTTATGACTATGAGTAATTTAAAAGTTCCTATAGTTTCTATGATTATAGGCGAAGGTGGAAGTGGAGGAGCACTAGCTCTTGCTGTTGCTGATGAGGTATGGATGCTTGAGAATTCTATATACTCAATTTTATCTCCAGAAGGATTTGCATCTATTTTATATAAAGATGTTACTAAAGCTAAAGAGGCAGCTGAAATAATGAAAATAACATCTTCAGATTTATTAGGTTTAGGAGTTATTGATAGGGTTATCAAAGAACCTAAAGGAGGGGCACAGGAAGATTCAAATAAAATGATTTTAAGTATAAAAGCAAATTTAAAAGAAGTATTAGAAAGATTAAGTAAAGAACCTGTAGACTCTTTATTGACTAAGAGATACTATAAGTTTAGAAAATTAGGTAAATATATAGAATAAACTAATAAAATATGGTAATATATGACTAATTATAATATAGTATTGATGTAAATTGTTTTAACTTATAGTAAAATGATTATAATACTAATAATAATTGGTCTTATTTTATTTTGTTAATATATAATTAAATGAATAATTGAACTAGCTATTATAATATAGAAGAGACCATAATTAAAATTAAGTATATAAAATGAATGTAGTAAAAGCTATATAAATTTATAAATGAGAGGAATATGATATATGAATAATAAAGTAGTTTTAGTAGTTGATTCTGGTAGCGATTTACCTATTGAATTTATAAATCAACCTAACATAGTAGGTCTACCTATTGGGTGTAATTTCAAAGGCCGAGATATAGAGGATTATTTTGGTCAGACTTTGGATATTAAAGAGTTTTATGATGGTTTAAGAGCTGGAGATATGTATACTACATCCCAGATTAATGTATATAAATTTGAAGAAGCTTTTAAAAATATAGTAAAAGAAGGAAAAACAATTATTTATATAGGACTATCTTCAGGGTTATCAGGAACTGTAAATAATGCAATAAATGCGTCTTTAAGTGTGAAAGAAGAATATCCAGATTGTGATATAACTATAATAGATACATTATCTGCTAGTATGGGAATAGGATTATTAGTATATAAGGTTTATGATATGATGAAAAAAAATAAATCAAAAGAAGAAATAGTTGAGTTTGTGGAAGGAATAAAACTAAAAATAAATCATTACTTTACAGTAGATGATTTAAAGCATTTAAAAAGAGGTGGAAGAGTATCAAGTTCTGCTGCAACGGTGGGAACTTTACTTAGTGTAAAACCGGTACTTCATATGAATAATGAGGGGAAACTAATACCTCTTAGTAAGGTTAGAGGTAGAAAAAAGGCTATGCTAGAGCTTGTAAAAAAATTTGAGGAAAGAAGCATCGGAGAAGAACAACTAATAACTATTTCTCATGGAGATTGTTTAGAAGATGCAAAGTTGTTAGAAGAATTCTGTAGAAAAAGTGGAAGAGTTAAGGAGTGTATAATTAATAATTTAGGACCGACTATAGGTAGTCATACTGGAGCAGGATTATTAGCACTATTTTTTGTTGGTAATGGCAGAGAAGAGTAAACAAATCAGTAGATTGTGAGTATATAAGTATTATAGAGTTTAAATTACAACCTAATTAGCTTTAATATTTAAGATGGGAGGTTGATTATGAAGAGTATAAGATTACTTAAAATAATCAAAAGGATTAAAAGGAAATCCCAACTTAAAGATGAGATAATCAATAGAAAAAACTATGTATATAATAGAGCGAGAGCAAAGGCTTATGCTGAAGCTTATGCGGAGACTCCCAATGTAAAAGAATACCCTGTATTTAAGGATAATGACTGTACTAATTTTATAAGTCAAGTTTTAGTAGCAGGCGGAATGAAAATGAAGGGGTCAGATTATAGAAAGTTTACAGATTGGTTTTGTTATACTAAAGATCCAATGGCTTTAAAGAAAGTTTCCCTGACATGGAGAAGTGCGGAATACTTTAGAAAATATTGGGGAAATAAAGATGGCCAAGGAAATAATATGGCAGATGAATTTAAGGAGTTAACAGTAGAAGAAGCAATAGCTAAGTTTGATGAACTATATACTTATATTATGATAGGTGATGTTATACAATATGCAGACAGTAACAAAAAAATATATCATTCTCAAGTAGTACATGCTAAAGAGTTTAATGTAGCATTAAATAGAAATGACTTATTTATAGCTCAGCATTCATTGAATAGAAAGCATGTATCTTTATACGAATACTTAAAATTATTAAAGAACAAAAAGGGAAGATATATTTATATTTATCACTTTTAATTGTTTAAAGTTTTGTAGATGTATTTCTACAAAACTTTTTTATCATTATATACTATTAAAATATGGTAAGAAGGAATAAGTGGTATAATAGAAGTAAAACATATAGTATATAAAATAGAATAATTTCGTAATAGATTTATATATGAATGTAATAGGTTAATTATGATGGAGGTTAATATGGATAAATTAAATAGAAATGATAGTTGTTGGTGTGGAAGTGGATTAAAATATAAAAAGTGTCATATGGAGCAAGATAAGTATTTAGAAAAGTTAAGTGAACAGTATGGATATAAAATACCAAGAGAAATTATAAAATCTCAAAAGGATATAGATGGAATAAGAAAAAGTTGTGCTCTAACTAAAGAGATACTAGATATGGTAGAAGAAAAAATAACAGTAGGAATATCTACAGAAGAAGTAAATAGGTGGGTCCATGAATATACAGTATCCCATGGAGCATATCCAGCACCTTTGGGATATCATGGTTTTCCTAAGAGCACCTGTGTATCTATAAATAGTGTGGTTTGTCATGGTATACCAGACGAAGAAACTATAATAAAAGATGGTGATATAGTTAATGTTGATGTAACTTGTATTCTAGATGGTTATTATGGTGATTCAAATAGAACATTTCTCATGGGAAACGTTAGTGATAAAGCAAAAGATTTGGTACAAACTGCTAAAGAGTGCTTAAAGGTAGGAATAGAGCAAATAAAACCTTTTAATACTTTAGGAGACATAGGATTTGCTATAAATCAGCTTGCAACTAGCAAAGGATATTCTGTAGTTTATGATTATGGTGGTCATGGTGTAGGTAATGAATTTCATGAAGAACCTTTTGTACCTCATATAGGACAAAAAGGCGAAGGGATGATTCTCCTACCAGGAATGACATTTACAGTAGAACCAATGATAAATGAAGGGGTACCGGAAACTGTTGTGTTAGATGACAACTGGACTGCCGTTACAGAAGATAATAAGTTATCTGCTCAGTGGGAACACACCATACTGGTTACTGAAGATGGTTATGAAATATTAACTTAATTTATATTTGTATACAATAGGATTAAAATTTAATATTAAATTGAAGATATTTGTCTAAAAATACAAGAAATTATTTTGTCATTAAGAAAATGTATAAGTACATCATTATGATGCTGTATGGTATAATATGTAATAAAGATGGATAGTTGGGAGTTATTTAACAATAATCTACATTAAACTTAATAATATTTTAATTAGGTAGGTACTAAATATGAAAATAATTAATGAAAGATATAAAATAGTGGAATTATTAAACCAAAATAGAATTTATTCTGTATATGAAGCCATAGACATAAATAATAACATGTCTATGGTAAACATTTATGTTGTAAATAATTCTAATATAGAAAATAAAATAATTAATTATTGTATATCTGAATATGAAAAAATACCCACTATAAAAAATGATGTTATAAGAATTTTAGATTTTGGTGTAGTAAACAGTGTAGATAACAAAGATAAGATGGATAATTATTATTACACTACAGAAGTATATAGTGATTATAAGTTATTGCTAGATGCTGTAGAAGGCATTTCTGAAGAAATATTAATTAAAGTATTTTTAGAAATATGTGTAGTAGCGCATAATCAAAGTTATAATTATATGAAAGTAGTTCCATTTAGTGATGACAATATATATGTAAGTTTAGATTTTAAAGTTAAATTAAAAGATAAATTAACCACACTTTTACAATCAAGAGAAACAGGCATAGCTAGTTATTCAGAAGACATAGAAGAGGTTATTTCTAATAAATTTAAAGAAGAAAGATACTATATAAATAGATTATGTGAAATATTAATTAATATTTCATTAAAAAATAAAGGAAGATATAGAGATTCTAAAACTTGTAAAATAATTACAAAAAACATGGAAAGTAATGAAGGACAAGAATATAAAGAGTTGTTTGGAGTAAAACTATATAATTTAATAGATAAACTATGTAGTAGAGATAACTCAATAAATAGTATTTTTGATATTATTAAACAAGTTAATTCCATATATAACATGAACTTTAAATATGAAGTTAATAGTGAAAAAAGAGAATTAAATTTTAATATCCCATTAATAGGTAGAGATGAAGAGCTAAAAATGATTATGGAGTCCATAAATCATATAGTTAAATATCATGAAACTAAAAATATTATATTAATTCATGGTGAAATTGGAATAGGTAAGACTCGGTTATTAAAACACATAAAATACATTATGAATGTTAAAGAAAATAAAAGACTTAGATGTTTTTATATGAGAAGTAATAAAGAAAAATCTACAAAGGTTACTATTGCACAGTTATTAAGAAAAATAGTGAGTATTGCAGATAAAAATTTAATTAGCAAATATAAGAAAGAAATAATGCTACTAGATCCAGACATTTATGGAGATAATAATAATGAAAATTTGGGATATTTTAAACTAGAAAATAAAGAAAGACTTATACTTATAGCTAAGATATCATCATTTTTACAAGAGTATTACTATGATAATCCAGGGGTAATTATTATAGATGATATGAATATGTATGATACATTAACACTAAATTTAATTCAATATATGTTGAACAAAACCTATTTTAGGACTAATGTGCTTATTATTATTGGATATAGGGATGGTGATTGCCTTAATAACAATAATTTTACACAGTTTATTGAATACATTGCAGACAAAGTTGCGCTAAATGTTCACCTTAGATCATTAACGGAGAGCAATTCTGCAAAGATGTTAAGAAATATATTAAATGTTGAGAAGATATCCGATGAATTTATAAGTACATTTTACAAATATTCAATGGGAAATCCATTATTCATTGAAGAGTCCTTAAAGGATTTATGTAATAGAGAAATCATATATTTAAACGAAGAAAATGGTAGATGGTATAAGCCTGATAACCATGATATGTATATGCCAATGAATATGGAAAAGGTCTGTGAAATCCAATTAAAAGATGTAGACAAACTATCCTATGAAATTTTATATATAATTTCATTCTTTTATACACCAATGCCAGTAAGAGTATTAAAAGATGTACTTACAACAAATGAAAGTGATGTAGATAATGTAGTTGATCAGTTGGTAGCTAAGGGTATATTATATAGTTCCATAGGCGATAATGGATTTGTGTATACCTTTTATAATAAATTTTTAAGAAGTTATCTATATAGGGATTTGGAGCAATCTACAAAAGAAGATATTCACAGGAAAATTGTAGTAGTACTTGAAAGGTATTGCTATGATGAATTAAATATCTATATAGAGGAACTTATCTATCATCTTGAGATTTTAGGGCTTAGTAGAAAACTTATATACTACTATAAGAAAAATGAGCAGAGATTAGAGAATATGAATAGTGTAAATGAAGCTATAAGATATGGCTTTAAGATTCTTCAAATCATTGATAAGTTTGAAAATAGAGATGAATTTATTAATGATGAAATAGAAACTAACATGAATTTAGGTAAGTTATACAATAGTATATCTGAAAAAAGTGTGGCATTAGAATATTATATTAAAGCTCAAGAACTATGTAAGTTTCAAGATAAGATAATTACTAATATAGATATCATGGTAGAAATGATCTGGATATACATAGATTTGTGTATGGAAGAAGAGATTGAGTACTACACTAAGGAGATATCAAAATCATTAGAAAATGTAGATTATTTAAAAGGCACTATAGAATACTTAAGAATAATAGTGAGAAACTCATACAATACTGGAGAGTATGAGAAGATTAAAGATGTATGCATGGAAGGAATAAGACTTTGTAAAGAAGAGCATATAGATTATAAAGTTGGTTTCTATAATAGCTATTGTAATGCACTAATTGCCCAATGTAAGGAAGAAGAAGCTTTAAAGATATTAAAAGGAACAGTTACTGAATGTTATGAAAAGAACTATACTAAGGCACTACCTAGAATATATAATAGCATTGGAGTTATATATGGTGATTATTATCAATATGGTGATGAAGCACTGAGGTGGTTTGATAGGCTTTATGAAATAAGTAAGATTGAACAAAATAAGTTTTATGAAGTAATAGCTTTATCTAATATGGGATTTTTTAGTTATGTTTTAGTAAATTATGATGAAGCATATAGGTGTTTAAATAACGCCTCTAATATAGCTACTCAAAATGAATTAATATATATGAATTTTTATAATTATGTATATATGGCATCTACATTATATAAACAAGGAAAGTATTCTGAATGTTTTAGATATATAGATATATGCAACAAATATATAGAAAGAAATTCAATTTTTGAGCAAGAATTAGTTCCATACTATATATTGGAATATTATATAAATTCCTTAATTGGTAATAGACAAAAAGCTATGGATTATTTATTAGAAGGTAAAAAGGCCTTTGATAATACGAATTCTTTAATGAAATATAAAATGGAGCTACTTTGTATTATAAACAAGATACTTTTAGAGAGAAAAATGAAAAGTATAGAAGATGTAATTGAAGCTAGTGAAAAGATATTATATGTAGATTTAAGGGTGTCAATGTTATCAGATGGAGTTTTACAACTTTTAAATCAAGACTTAAATAGTGTAGCTACAGAAATATTTTATTACATTAAAAAGTTTGAACATGAAATAAAGTCTGATCTTAATAAATTGACTTTAATATATATTGAAGCTGTTATAGATAAATGTATGCCTATAGATGCCTTAGAAGAGGCATTAGCTCAATATAAGGATATTAAAAATTCTAATTTATCCTGGAAAATATATTATAAAATAGGATATACCTATTATGAGAATGGAGATAGGGCTAAGGCGGCATTATATATTTCAGAAGCCTGTGATATAATACAGGATATATTATTGCAAATTCCTAAGAACTATAGAAAATCTTTTTTACAGAATCAAGGAAACATGGTGGATTGCTTTCGAATACTATTACAAATAAAAAGTTACTATAATCAAAGAAAAGGAATAAAGTTAGACCAAATAAATATTAATACAACAGAAAATATTGAAGATTTATTTCAAATTATATTAGAGAGTGATTTTGTAAATGAAGAATTTATAAAATCCTTAAAGGATTCATCTAAGGATTATCTTACAGATATTGACAGTATTGAGGACTTACTAAATAACTTATGTGGAAATAGTCAAGAAAGTATGGACATCATATGCAAATATATAAGTTATATTAGTTTAGCAACGAAAACTAATATAATAATAGAGAATAATAATAGATTTTCTGTAGTGTCAAGTGATGGAAATGATGTAGAACTCCCAAATGATATGTCTATAGTTAACATAGCTAGAAATAAGGGAATACCTATTAGGTTAAGTAGAAAAGTTATTTGTGATGCCAATGGGAATATACTAAGTTATGATATCGAAAATGATATAAAAGCAGCTATGTGTATACCAATAACTCAAATTTCTAAAAACAGTAGAGGTATGAGTAAATATGATTATAATCATGATGTGTTAGGATATGTATATGTGGAAAGTAAAAGGAAATTAAATAACATAAATGAGGAGACAATGCACCAGTGTGTAACTATAGGTAAAATCTTGTATATGATAATTGATAAACTTAATATAAAAAGAAATTCTACTATAGACAAGTTGACTAACACATTAACAAGAAGGTATTTAGAATCATTTATTCATGAACAGATAGACAGATCTTTTAATTTTAACTCTGAATTTTCAACTATAATGGTAGATATAGATAAATTTAAAACCATTAATGATACCTTTGGACATAGAATGGGCGACCAAGTGTTAAGTAAGATATGTGAAGTAATTATAAAAAATATTAGGCAAGATGATGCAGTAGGAAGATATGGTGGAGAAGAATTTATTATAGTATTACCTAATACAGGTATAGAGGAAGCTAAGAGTATAGCTGAAAGAATTAGAGTGAAAATTTATCAGGCAAAAGTTATGGGAGATAAAAGAGTAGTAACGGTAAGTTTAGGCGTGGCTAATTATCCTAATCATACGACTACCTATGAAGAGCTTATTGAAAAAACAGACCAAGCTTTATATGCAGCTAAAAATAGTGGCCGTAATGCTACTAGAGTATGGGAAGAATCCTATGGTTCCAAAATAAGCACTACAAATAAATTAAGTGGTATATTTGTAGGTAGTGAAAATCAAGACTATAAGAATGTCTCAACTTTAATTGAATTCATAGATTTGATTAATTCAGAGGGAAATATAGATGAAAAAATTGCCATTACAATTAATAGAATTACAGAAATTGTTGAAGCAGATTCATGTACATTGTTTACCATAAAACAAGGGGAATTAGTCAATAGATACTCTAAAATTATAGATGAAACATGGGATGAATTTGATGAAATACGTAAATACAATAAGATTAAGGCTACAATAAATTCAGGAGAGAATATTTGTGGAGTAGATTGGGATTGCATAGATGAATATGATGAAATTAAAAACATTCCTGATTTAAAATCTAATATTATAGTTTTATTAAAAGACAAAATAAATATAATTGGAGTAATATACTTAACAGCATCAATTAATCATAAGGAGTTTACTTATGATGAATTAAATTTTATTAATACTTTAGGTAAAATAATTGTTCCAATCCTAAAAGAATATCAATAATATTAAATTTATAGGTATGAAATTAGAGAACTAGTTTCATACCTTTTATCATAAATAGATAATTAATAAAAACTTAAAAGTATATATTTTTATATATAGTATATATAAGATATAATTTAAGTAGGAGTTATAGAGCTTTTCCATAGGGAAAGGTACTTATAAGTTATTTAAAATTTATATTAAAATATAATAATGAATATTAAAGTTTGGGAGATAAATAATAGTAGTACTATTAAAAGATAAAATAATAAAATAGCAGGAGGAGAAAGATGAATTATAATTTAGGAAAAATATATCATGGATTTAAGTTACATAGAGAAGAAAAGGTTGAAGAAATAAATTCTATAGCTAGAGTTTTTATACATGAAAAAACGGGGGCAAAATTATTACATCTGGAAAATGATGATTCTAACAAAGTATTTGCAATAGGGTTTAAAACACCACCAAGCGATGATACTGGAGTTGCTCATATATTAGAGCATAGTGTATTATGTGGTTCACGCAAATTTCCTACAAAAGAACCCTTTGTAGAACTTATAAAAGGATCATTAAACACATTTCTAAATGCTATGACCTTTAGTGATAAAACTATATATCCACTAGCAAGTAAAAATGAAAAGGACTTTTTTAATTTAATGGATGTATATTTAGATGCAGTGTTTTATCCTAATATATATAATACAAAGGAAATTTTAATGCAAGAAGGTTGGCATTATGAATTAGAAAATGCTGAAGATGAGCTAACTTATAAGGGTGTAGTTTATAATGAAATGAAAGGAGCCTTTTCATCACCAGATGGAGTGTTAATGAGAGGAATTCAAAAATCTTTATTTGAACATAATACCTATGGATATGAATCAGGTGGAGATCCAGAATTTATACCAGATTTAACTGAAGAGGAGTTTTTAGGATTTCATAGTAAGTACTACCATCCGTCTAACAGCTATATATTCTTATATGGAGATGGAAACTTAGATGAAAGATTAGCATTTATTAATGACAATTACTTAAACAATTTTGAAAAAAAGGATATTGATGCTGAAATATTACAAGAAAAGCCTTTTAAAGAAATGAAAGAGGTTGTAACAGAGTACTCTATTTCTAATGAAGATAATGAAGATGAAAAAACTTTCATGGCATTAAACTTTGTTACTGGAGAATGTACTAATGATGAATTATATATTAGTCTAAGTGTTTTAGAATATATTTTATTAGAAACTCAAGGAGCTCCATTAAAACAAGCAATCCTTGATGCTAACCTAGGAAAGGATGTATATGGAAGTTTTGATAATGGAATTTTACAACCGGTATTTAGTATAGTACTTAAAAATAGTGACGCAAATAAAAAAGAAAAATTTAAGAATGTAGTATTTGATACATTAAAATCTTTAGTTAAAAATGGAATTGATAAAAAACTAATAGAAGCATGCATAAACATTACAGAATTTAAATTAAGAGAAGCAGATTTTCAGGGAATGCCTAAAGGTTTATTCTATTATATGACAGCTATGGATAGCTGGCTACATGATGGAGATCCGTTAATTCACTTAAAATATGAAAAAAATATGGAAAAAATAAAGAAAGCACTAACTTCAAATTATTTTGAACAATTAATTGAAAAATATATATTAAACAATAATCATAGCTCATTAATAGTGTTAACGCCTAAAAGAGGGTTAGCAGATGAAAAGGATAAGAAATTAAGAACTGGATTAATGGAATATAAAGAAAATCTATCTGTTGAGGAAATACAAGACATAATTAATGAAACAAAGTCTTTAATAAATAGACAAAATACTCCTGATCCAGAAGAAATATTAGAAACAATACCAGTATTATCAATAGATGATATAGATGAGAAAGTTGAAGAATTAGATGTTATAGAAGAGGATGCTTATGGAGTGAAGCTACTTCATCATGATGTATTTACAAGTAAAATAGCTTACTTAGATTTTATGTTTGATAGTAGAACCATAGCACAAGAGGATATTTCTTATCTAAGTCTATTAACCACACTATTAGGAAAAATTAATACTAAAACCTATAGTTATGTGGATTTATCTAATGAAATACTAATTAATACAGGTGGAATATATTTTAAAAATGAAGTATATGGTGATAGTAAAGATGTCCTTAGATATAGTACTTACCTTGAAGGACATTGTAGTGTAGTAGTAGATAGAGTGCCAAGAGCTTTAGAAATATTGGCAGATATAATTAAGAATACATCTTTTGAAGATAAAAAGAGAATAAGAGAACTTATAAGAGTTTTAATATCAAGAATAGAAATGAAGCTTATGGATAGAGGACATCAAGTTGCAACTACAAGATTAGGAGCTTATTTCTCTCCTGCTTATGAATATATAGAAAAAACTTCAGGATATGAGTACTATAAATTCTTAAAGGAGATAGAAAATAACTTTGATGATAGAATAAATACTGTTATTTTCAAATTTCAAGCTATAATGAATAAGGTATTTAATAAAAATAGCTTAATAGTAGCAGTAACTGGTAAAGATGAAGAAGTTACTGCTGTAAAGAAGAATATTTCAGAGATATTAGAAGTATTATCTGATGAAGAAGTACAAATTAATAAGTATAGCTTCCATGAAGAAAACAAAAATGAAGGAATGCTTACTCCATCTAATGTTCAATATGTGGCAAAGGGATATAACTATAAAAAATTAGGATATGAATACACAGGAAAGTTATTAGTGCTAAAAACTATAATTGGCATGGATTATCTATGGAATAAAGTTAGAGTACAGGGTGGAGCTTATGGAGCTTTTGCTAATATAGTGAGAAGTGGTAATTTTATGTTTGCTAGTTATAGAGACCCTAATATAAAAGAGACCTTAAAGACTTATGATAATGCAGCTAAATACTTGGATAATTTTACAACTACAGATAGAGAGATGCTAAAATACATTATAGGAACTATAAGTGAATTAGATATGCAATTAACTCCGTCCATGGCAGGAGATGCAGCAGTTAGCTATCATATAAGAAGAATATCTAAGGCGGATAGACAGCAGGAAAGAAAAGAAGTGTTATCTACTACAGTTAAGGATATTAATAACTTCTCAAAATTAGTAGCAGATGTTATGAAGATGAATTATATAGTGGTTCTTGGTAATGATGGTAAGATTAAAGAAAATAAAGATGTATTTAAAAACTTAGAAAATGTGTTTAACTAAGGGGGGAGAAATTTAATCAGAAGTTATAATTTACTTATGAATTCTGATTAATATTAACTATGATAAATGATAGTATATATGGAGAAGGAGAGATCGCTCTAGAAGATGCAATAGGAGAAATGCTAGTTAATAAGGGTTTAACTATTGCTACTGCAGAATCATGTACAGGAGGAATGGTTGTAGCAAGATTAATTAACTATCCTGGTATATCAAAAAGTTTACTTGAAGGAGTAGTAACCTATAGTAATGAAGCCAAAATCAATAGAATTAATGTAAAAAGAGAAACTCTTGAGAAATTTGGAGCTGTTAGCCATCAGGTAGCAGCTCAAATGGCTGAAGGAATAGCGAAGACTTCAGGAGCTGATATAGGAATATCAACTACAGGAGTAGCAGGTCCAGGTGGAGGAACTGCTGAGAAACCAGTAGGAAGAGTATATATAGGATTATATTATAAAGGCAAGGTTACGACAAAAGAATTAAACCTTTCTGGAGATAGGCAAGAAATAAGAGAAAAATCTACTATAAATATTTTAGATATGTTAAGAAATGAATTATTAAATGATAAATTAATATAAAAAAGTAAAGCACCCATGTAAATGAAGGTGCTTTACTTTTTATGTTTATGCTTATTTTTATTATCCTTATTAATTAAAATAGAAGACAAATCAGTACCAATTAAGTTGTTAATATTTATATATCCATTACCTTGTTTATATTTTTTATCATTTATCAAGGTTGAATTTATTCTCAATAAAGTATATATATCATCAAAGGTAAACTCGTTGTTTATTTCAAATAATAGTGCACAGATACCTGCTATAAAAGCACAGGATATAGAGGTTCCACTACGAATAGTATAAGGGGAAGTAAGAGGTGGGGGATATATTTTTTCACCATCTCTCTCAGATATATAATTACAGTCAGTGTTTAAAGATATAATATCATCACTGGCAGCAACAAAATCAGGTTTTTTTAATATTTTATTAGAGCCGCAACAGGAATAATCACTTATTTTATAAGTAGAATTTGTATCTATTCCACCTATTGTAAGCACTTTATCAGATAGAGCAATACCTTTTATAGTATCTTCTTTATCTTCATTATTACCAGCAGGTACAACTATTATTATGTTTTTATTTCTAAGTATAGTAAAAATTTTATCATATAGAGATAAAATAAACTTATTTAAAGTAGTTATTTCAAAAGGTGCACATACTATTTTTATATTAAATTCATCAATACTATTATATAAACATTCCAAAGCAAATAAAGTAGCTGAAATATACCCTTTACCAAGTTTATTAAAGGCTTTTACCATAACTAAATGGCTATCAACAGCAATGCCATGTTGTTTTACTTTTTTATTTGTACCTTCTCCACATATTAATCCAGAAATAAAAGTCCCATGACCATTGTCATCATAAGGGTATGTTGAACCATTAATTATATCAATAAATTTTTTTACTTTATTTGATGGGGTAGATATATCTATATGTGGATACACGCCGCTATCAATAATACCAATACCTATGCCTTTACCGGAAACCTCTTTATTTTTTAACACTTCAAATCTTTTATTGTCTAAAAAAATTCCATTGGCATGAAGGATATTTTTGTTGCATAAAAATGCTATGTCGTCAATGCATATATATTTGACTTCCGGAAGCTCTATAATTCTTTTAATAGCTCTTTTGGTAGCAAGAACACATAAACAATGCAAGGATTTAATATTATACAAGACTTCACCTTTTGAGGATTTAATGTTTTTCTCTATTGAATTTTTAATGCTACCATATTTAATTATTATTCTATATCTATTATAAATATCATTATCCATCATATTTTTAAGAGTTGGATCAAGTTTTTTATTAAAAAGCATAAAATACTCCTTATATACTTATTACACTTATTAGTATATGTAAACTAGGAGTATTTGTTAAAGCTTTTATTTATTGTAAAAATAAAAGCTAAGATTAAGAATTTTTATATTCTAATCTTAGCTTTTAAAGCTTTGTAAATTTTATTATAAATTATATATGTTCTTACACATAGAGAAAAATGCTCTTGCAATAGGAGTAAGAGTTCTTTTAGAACTTACTATTAAGAAAAGATCTCTTCTTAAGTCTACATTTTCTACTCGACTTATACGCATGTTACCACTAATCAAGCCATCATCACATAGGCTTTTACTAATTATAGAGATTCCTAATCCTAGATTAATAAGTTTAAGTTGAGCATGTACACTATTTACCTCACAAAGAACTTTTAATTTCTTAGGATCTATTTTGTTAGCATGAAGCTGAGATTCTAAAGTATGTCGAGTGGCAGATTCTTTTTCTCTTATTATAAAAGGATATTTTATTAAATCATCAATAGAAATAGTTTCAGGTAAATTTAATTTTGGATTAGAAACAATAACAAGTTCATCTTCCATTATCTTATAACTATTTATTTTTGAATTATCTATGATTGTACCAACTAAACCAATTTCACATTTAAGATCTATAATATCTTTAATTATAGATACAGAACCTTGTTCTTTAATGTTAAATTTAACATTTGAGTAGAGTTCACTAAAGGTTGAAACAAGAGTAGGGAGTAAGGAATTGCATGGCGTAGTGCTAGCAGCAATGTTTAAGACACCAGTAATATTATTATTGAAATTAGATAGATCGGTAATAGCATTATTCCTTAAATTTATAATATCATTAGCATATTGTAGAAAAGATTCTCCTACAGGTGTAAGATTAACTTCCTTAGATGTTCTATCAAATAATTGAATATTAAGTTCTTTTTCTAAACTAGAAATATGAGAACTTATAGTAGGTTGAGATAGGTAAATAGCATTTGCAGCCTTAGAAAAACTTCTAAGTTTAGACACTGTAATAAATGCTTCTAATTGTTTAAAATCCATAGTCTACCTCCTTGTATAATAATTTAAGATTTAATAATTCGATTTATATGAAAAAAGATTTCTATTTGAGAACAGTTAAAACTCCTTACGAAAAAATAGAAAAGATAGAAGCTATCCTTTCCATTTAAAAACTATAATTCCAGCTATCATTATGACAACACCGATGCATTCTCGTATTCCATATCCAGCTTCAGTAGAGCCAAACCAACCAAAATGATTGATAAGTGCAGCTGCAATAAGTTGGGCAATAAGAATAGTTGCTACAGCTATAGCCGGACCAAGACTAGACATGCCCTTAATTACTGTAAACGTAATAACAGCACCCAATACTCCGGCCAAAAGGTAAAGTTTGTTAGCATCTTTTAAATTTCTAAAGGTACCGTCACCTGCAAAGAATAACACTATTAGGGCAGTTATAAGTGCAATAGCTTGGGTTAATACTGTGGTCTCCCATAGTCCAATTTTTTTTGAGAGTTTTGTATTAAATACACCTTGAACACTCATAGTTACCCCTGCAATTATTGAGAAAATTATACCCAACATAAAAACTTTCACCATCCTTTTAAAGATAGCTTACCCTAATATGGATATAATTATTTAAAATTTAAGGGGTATATATTCGCTTAATTTTATTAATTATAAAGTTAAAATCATAGAAAAGAAATTGTTTTTAATATTAAAACTCTTTTAAATCATAACTTTTAACTAAGGTATCCCTTCTATTGTTAAGTTGTTTCCAAATCTCGATTTTATTTATCTTAGTAAAATTAAACAAATCAGTTTTATCTTTATTTTCATCTAAGGTAAATAAATTATTTGAATAAGCCTTTCTAATTGCGTTATTAGCATTAGAAATAGGCATGTTAAAATAGGATAGTGTTGAGAAATCCTTAACACTTATACCATGAGTATTAAACATGTCAAACATGCTTCTAGATATCTTGTTTATGTATCCTTTATCTTTAACTTTTAAGTTTACAGTATTAGATGTATCGTTAATGAAAATGTCATTATCAATTCCAACTTTAAATTTTTTATAAGGAGATAAAATTTTTGAGATTATCTCATCTAATTTATCAAGCTCTGTATTAGAGACAGAACCTAGAGGAATGTACAAATTAGATATGTTTTTATACAACTTATATTTCTTATTTAAAAATTTTTGGATATATATAATGTCATCAACAGATTTATCATCCACCAATGCAACTAAATAATATTTCATTTTTTCCTCCCGAATGTAGATTTTTATTATAAAGTATTATATCATTATAAAATACTTTAACGCTACAATTAACAGTATTATAACATATAATAATAGGTTATAATAGACATATATAGTTAATTATATTTTTACTTTTATATGTATATAAAAATAAAAATTAAAAATTACACTTATAAATTAAAAATTTTTATTAAAATATACGAACATTGTGATATAATTATAATTATGAGATTTTAACATTTAAAAATTAGGTTTAATTGACATAGATATAGATAGACATGGATTTAAGTTAACATATGTAAAGTATGGACATTATATAAATAGTGAGGATGATACCTGTATGGAAAAATTAGTTATAAATGGAGGCAATCCATTATTTGGAAATGTAAATATTAATGGCGCAAAAAATGCAGCTGTAGCAATTTTACCAGCAGCAATTTTAGCATCTAAGGGAGTTTGTACAATAGAGAATGTTCCTAATATAGAAGATATAAATTGTTTAGAAATTATTTTAGAATATTTAGGATGTAAGGTAGAATCAAGTTGTAATTCAATAAAAATTGATAGCACAAATATAGTAACAACCAATGCTACAATCCCAGAAGTAAGGAATATGAGAGCATCTTATTACTTATTAGGATCATTATTATCTAGATTTAAAAAAGCTAGAGTAGAACTTCCAGGGGGTTGCCCTATTGGAGATAGACCAATAGATCAGCATATCAAAGGATTTGAAGCCTTAGGAGCTACAGTTACCATAGAACATGGTGCAGTAAATCTGGTTGCAGAAAAATTAGTTGGAACAACTATATATTTTGATGTAGTTAGCGTAGGTGCTACTATAAATATCATGCTTGCAGCGGTTCTTGCGGAAGGAACTACAGTTTTAGAGAATGCAGCAAAAGAACCACATGTAGTAGACGTGGCCAACTTCTTAAATACTATGGGGGCAAATGTAAAAGGTGCTGGAACTGATGTAATAAAGATTACTGGAGTAGAGGAACTTTCAGGATGTAATTATTCAGTTATACCAGATCAAATTGAAGCTGGAACCTTTATGATAGCAACAGCAGCTTGTGGTGGAGATGTTACATTAAATAATGTAATACCAAAACACTTAGAATCTATTTCAGCAAAGCTTTTGGAAATGGGTGTAGAAGTTATAGAAGATGAGGATAAAGTTATAGTTAGAAGTGGAAATAACCTTAAAGGTGTAAATATAAAGACTTTACCATATCCAGGATTTCCAACAGATGTACAACAGCCAATGAGTACTCTTTTAACTATGGCTCAAGGAAGAAGCATTGTAAATGAAAGTATATATGAATCAAGATTTAAGCATATAGATGAGTTAAAGAAGATGGGTGCAAATGTTAAAATAGAAGGTAGAATAGCTATAATAGATGGAGTTAAAAATTTATCTGGAGCTAATGTTAAAGCTACAGATTTAAGAGCAGGTGCAGCTTTAGTTATTGCAGGTCTTTCAGCCCAAGGAAAAACTGAAGTTGAAGGCATTGAGCATATAGATAGAGGATATTTGTATATAGAAGAAAAATTTAAAGCTTTAGGTGCAGATATTAGAAGAGTAAAAATATAAGTTTTATATGTATTTTAGATACTAGATTGAGGAGATAATTATGAAATTTTGCCCATTATTTAGTGGTAGCAGTGGGAATAGTATATTTGTATCAGAAAACAATAGTAACATTCTAGTGGATGTAGGAATGCCAGGTAAGGCTATCGATAAAGAATTAGGGGACATAGGTATAAATCCTAATTCTATAGATGGTATATTTATTACTCATGAACATTCAGATCACATTAAAGGGGCCGGAGTATTTTCAAGGAAATACGATATTCCTATATATGCACCAAGTCTCACCTGGGAAGCCATGGATGGGAAAATTGGAAGTATTAAGGAGAAAAATATAAAAATAATTGATGGTAAGTTTACTGAAATTAATGATTTGACCATAGAGAATTTTCCTATACCTCACGATGCAGTATGCCCTAGAGGTTATAGAGTACATGGCTCTAAAAAATCATGTTGTATAGCTACTGATTTAGGTCACTTTTCTATAGAAGTAAAAATGGCACTAGAAGATAGTGATATGATTTTAATAGAGAGTAATCATGATATAGAAATGGTTAAATTTGGACCATATCCATATCCATTAAAGCAAAGAATACTAAGTGCAAAAGGACATTTATCCAATGAAGATTGTGGTAAAGCTATAGTAGATATTTTAAAAGGAAATCATAAAACTATATACTTAGGGCATCTAAGTAAAACAAATAATTATCCGGAGCTTGCTTATGAAACTGTAGCAAGTGTATTAAGGGAAAACAATATTAGCGTAGAAAAAGATATAGAATTAAAAATGTGCAATAGAGATAGGCATAGTATATTATCAGAAATATAAACAGAGTTCTTAGCTTCTTTGAAGCTCTAGAAATCGTTATCCAGGGACATAGGCACTCTTTACTCCAACTTTGAAGAAGATGGTAGTACGAGAGTGGGTAGTTATCGGATAAAAAGTTTGGTTAGTAATAGGAGGTGTAGAATGAAAAAGAAGACCTTTAGTTTAGTATTAACAATAACAGTAGTTGTAATAGCACTAGTTGTAGGCGGAATTTACCTTACAAAAACGATGAGTATAAAGAAAGATAAGGCAAGTATAATAAGTAAAGAGAAACTTGAAAATACTAAAGGAGCTACAGAGGATGATGGCTATATTGATATAACTCTATATTTTGGAGGAGATGCTGAAAAATCTGAGCTTATAAAGGAAGAAAGACTAATTAATAGTGAAGATTTAATAGGTGAGATGATCATGCAAGAACTCATCAAAGGGCCAGCTAAAGTTAGTGAAAAAAGCAAGCCTATTTTACCAAAGGAAACAAGACTCTTAAGTTTTTCAATTAAGGATGGCATAGCAAATATTAATTTAAGCCCAGAAGCTATGTTTGAAATGTCTGAAGTTCAAGAAGTAACAATACTTAAGTCTATGTCAAACTCTTTGAGTCAGTTGAAATCTGTGAGTAAAATAATGATTACAGTAAATAATCAAGGTGTTGAAAGTTTAGGTGGAAACTACAATATATCAAAACCATTTACTAAGGATGAAATAATTACTTTAAAAATACCAAAATAAGATATTATTGAAAGACAAATAAAAATTTATTATAATTAATAAAATAGATAAACAAATTTTGTTATAAAGAAGGAGAAAATAACATGAGCATATATAGCAATTGGACAAATTATGTTGTAGAGTATGTAAAGGAAAATGGAGAACCTGCATTTTGGAAAGAGTATGCAAAGGTTGAAAAATCAATATATACAAAAGCCTTAGCAATTGATGGCGGTGTTATTAGTGGAAAGTTCTCTGAACTAGTTAAAGAATTTGACGTTAATGAAATTTACTTTATGGGATTCTTAGATGGAATAAATGAAAGTATAGATAAAGAATTAGATCTTGAAGCTATAGAAAGTGATTCAGAAGTTAGCTTCAAAATAGATTATGAAAAACTATACTTCAATATGCTTGATTCTAAAGCAGACTATCTTTATACATTATCACAATGGGATAGAATATTCTCACCAGAAAAAAGAAAAGAGATACAAAAAACTTGGAGAGAATCAAAAACAGTAATAAATGAAGTTAAAATTGGTAGAAATGATGCATGTCCTTGTGGAAGTGGTAAAAAGTACAAGAAATGTTGCGGAAAATAATATAAACATTACCCCTAGTGAATTTTTTATTCATTAGGGTTTTTTATATATGTATTATTGTAAGATATTCTATATATGGCTATGATATAATTAATTATATGATAAATTTACAGGGGGATTGTTTATGGATAAAAATATGAAATGGCTAAAGGAAAGTAGGGTTAATAGTACAATTAATTCACTTAAAAAGAATGGTATGAATGGCTATTTAGTAAATAGTCATGAAGAACTCATTGAGAAAATTAATGAACTTACCAATGATGGTGATACAGTAAGTTGTGGTGGTTCAATGAGCCTATTTGAAACTGGAGTTATTGATTATTTAAGAAGTGGAAAATATAATTTCCTAGACAGATATGAGGATGGGTTAAGTAAGGATGATTTGAAGAAATTATATAGAAACACTTTCTCTGCTGACGTATATTTTACTAGTACTAATGCAATTACAGAAAAAGGAGAGCTATACAATGTAGATGGCAATGGAAATAGGGTAGCAGCTATGTTATATGGTCCAGATAAAGTAATAATCATAGCAGGAATAAATAAGATTGTAGAGAATATTGAAGAAGCCATTAAGAGAAATGAAAGAGTATCAGCACCTGCAAACTGCAAAAGATTAAATAAAGTTACTCCTTGTGTAAAGGTAGGCCATTGTATGGATTGTTCAAGTGAAGATAGAATTTGCAATGAATATACTATAATAAGAAGACAGGGAAATAAGGATAGGATACATGTAATTTTCTTGAATGAGGAATTAGGATATTAATTAAAATACGAATATTAGAGTAAGTGCTTTGGCAAAATAAGTTAGTCTAAAATATTTTGCTAAAGCACTTTTTTATAACTATATGAAAAATAATGAAAATTAAAGAAAAGTTAAGAGAATGAAAGCTTATCCATCTATATATACTAATAGCATGGTTGAATAAAATGATATTTGAGGTAAAATATTATTAGATAATGATTGTTAAATAACAAACATTGTTACGAGATTATAATTAAATAATTTTTAGAATATAATATAAGAATAAATTTTATTTAGGTGTAAATTATAGGAGGTCATGTATTATGAAAATTGCAGTAATAGGATGTACACACGCAGGAACAGCAGCGGTAGTAAATGCAAAACAACTTTACCCAGATAGTGAGATTACAGTTTATGAGAGAAATGATAATATATCTTTCCTTTCTTGTGGAATTGCTTTAAGTGTATCTAATGTAGTAAATGAACCAGAAAAATTATTTTATAATTCCCCAGAAAATTTAAATAACCTTGGTATAAACATGAGAATGAATTATGATGTAACTGATATTGATATGGATGAAAAAATAATCACAGCTACAAATCTAAAGACTGGTGATATAGTAAAAGAAAAATATGATAAATTAATTTTAACCTTGGGATCGTGGCCAATAGTTCCTAATTTTGAAGGAAGAAACCTAAAAAATATATTACTATGTAAAAATTATAGTCATGCAAAAACAATTATAGAAAAGTCAGCTGACGCTAAGAATGTAACAGTTGTAGGAGCTGGATATATAGGAGTAGAACTTGCTGAAGCCTTTGAAATGAAAGGTAAAAATGTAACCCTAGTTGATGCAGAAGACAGAATAATGAGTAAATATCTTGATAAAGAATTTACAGATATAGCAGAGAATGAATTTAAAAACCGTGGAGTAAAACTAGCTTTAGGTGAAAAAGTTCAAAGGTTTGAAGGAGAAAATGGTATAGTATCTAAGGTAGTAACTGATAAAGGAAGTCATGAAGCAGATTTAGTAGTACTTTGCATAGGATTTATACCAAGTACAAGTTTAGTAAAAGGAAAATTAGACACTCTTCCAAATGGAGCAATAATAATAGATGAATATATGAGAACTA
Organism: Clostridium sp. UBA4395; assembly: GCF_002390995.1. Lineage (NCBI taxonomy): Bacteria > Bacillati > Bacillota > Clostridia > Eubacteriales > Clostridiaceae > Clostridium > Clostridium sp. UBA4395. The sequence goes on along the minus strand of NZ_DGRF01000075.1, from coordinate 12,211 downwards.
GTGTTAAAGATGTATTTGCAGCTGGAGATTGCTGTGTTGTAGAATATAATCCAGCAAGGGATAAGAGATATATTCCTCTTGCAACTAATGCTGTAAGAATGGGAACCTTAGTTGCTAAAAATCTAGTAAACCCAACTCTTAAGTATATGGGAACCCAAGGTACTTCAGGAATAAAGATATATGATAAATGTATAGCTTCAACAGGTTTAACAGAAGAGGTTGCTAAGAAAACCACATCTATGGAGATTGACTCAGTAATGGTTAGTGAAAATCATAGACCAGAATTTATGCCAACCTATAAGGAAGCAACCATAAAGCTTGTTTATGACAAAGCTACAAGAAGAATTCTTGGAGGACAGATTATTTCTGATGAAGATTTAACTCAACACATGAATACCCTATCTGTAGTAATTCAAAATAACATGACCATAGAAGAACTGGCAATGACAGATTTCTTTTTCCAACCACACTTTAATAAACCATGGAGCTTATTAAATACTGTAGCTCTTAAAGCACTAAAGTAATATATAAGTTATATTATATATAATTTAAAAATAACTCATCATAATTAATATGGTGAGTTATTTTCATAGTAAAATAGATTACTTTGATAAATTAAATAAAAGTAAGGAGATAACAGTTAAAGTTTCTATGAAGTCTGTTTATTAGAGTTAGATTCGCTGGATTTACAATTATTATAAAAATTATTTAAAAAATTATAAACTTCTCCTGAATAAAATTTATCACTAGTATTTTTATCCATCTTGGACAATAAGACTTGGCGAGTAATAATATCATTTAGATTAACTTCTTTGCAATTTTTCATAATATCGTACATTATCATAAAAGTCGTAGTTCTTTCAAGTCCTTCATTGCCATGGAAATGAAGCCAACTGCCCTCAGGTTGATTTTTTACAACTTCCATAAAATAATTTACCATAGCCTCTGTAGGTAAATTTTTATATGTTACAGGAATACGAGTATAAGATAATGAATAAGATTCAGACTGCTCAGCTTCATTTTGAACCTTTGAAGGTATAATTACATCTTTAAAACCCTCTAAAGCAATAGCTTTATTAAGTGGAATAGATTTTAATCTAGAGTTTTCATCAGCAATGATTTCATTTACTGTTAAGCCTCTATTTGCATCGTTGTTAGCATTTTGCCAACTTACAGGAATACCATCAATAAATCCATGGGATTCTTCTCTTAAGTCAATAATAGTTATAGGCAAATCATTACCTATAGAATCCTTCATTAAAGGAACTCCAGTTTTAGAAAATTGACCACTACCAGAAATATTAAGCTTATCTAGACCAGACAAATTTATATTTTCTGAAGGAGTGATTTTATCTGTGCTCTTTCTAAAATATTTTGGTAATTCGAAAGCAGTTGGAGAATCAACTGTTAACTTTACATCTGGAATAGGAGTAGCATAACATACAACATAATTAAAGGATAGAATTATAGTTAAAAAAGCAAATAAATTAATCTTTAAAAATTTTTTCATATTTAGACACCACCTATATAATATTTAATTAGTATCTATTATAATTTTACCTATGACATTCTAAATTATTCATAGTAAAATATAGGTATTATTGGTGTAGTGATAGTATATTTTAATGTAAAACTATACAAATAGATTAATATAAAACTAGAAAAATAGTTAACTATGAAACTATATAACTATATAACTAGTTAACTATTTGTTCTGTTCATGCGGGTTTCAGAGATTTTACTGCTTAATAGTATTATGAACTTATTAGTTAAATTAAAAAAATTAGGAGGAAGTTTAGTGAATATAACATTAATAACTGTAGGAAAAATAAAAGAAAAATATTTAAGAGATGCCATAGATGAATATTCTAAAAGATTATCAAGATACTGTAAGCTTGAAATAATGGAACTTCAAGATGAGAAAACACCAGATAATGCATCAGAAAAGGAAGAACTTCAAATAAAGGATAAAGAAGGTCAAAGTATATTATCAAAAATCAAAGATAATGCTTATGTTGTAGCCATGGATTTAAAAGGAAAACAAATTTCATCTGAAGAATTTGCAAATTTCATAGATAACTGCGGATTAGAAGGAAACTCTAATTTAGTTTTTATCATAGGAGGAAGCTTAGGTCTATCAGAACAAGTTATAAAAAGAGCTAATTACAAAATATGTTTTTCTAAAATGACATTTCCCCATCAATTGTTCAGAGTAATGCTTCTAGAACAGATATATAGAGGATATAGGATAATAAAGGGTGAACCGTACCATAAGTAAGCCTCTAAATCTTTGATTTAGTTAGGCGAACTTACTCAGCGAACGAAGTGAGTCGAGTTTCCTTTATGACCAAGTGCGGCTTATAGCTTTAGGCAATGATATGAATGGCTAAGGCTATTTTTATAAGTAATAGTGCATTTACAAAATATGCTATAATAAAATTAGGAAAAAATTTGAGGAATAGACAAATAGTAATTTATCTGTTAGTTAATTTGCTTATTAATTTTAATAGAATACAAGGGGGAAAAATAATGATTCAATCAGTTGTACATATTGCTTTAGTAGTAAAAGATTATGATGAAGCAATCGAGTTTTACACAAACAAACTTCATTTTACATTAGTAGAAGATACCTATCAACCAGAACAAGAAAAAAGATGGGTGGTAGTATCTCCACCAGGTTCAAATGGAACAACAATATTACTTGCAAGAGCATCTAAGCCAGAACAAGAGCCTTTCATAGGAAATCAAGCAGGTCGACGAGTTTTTCTTTTCTTAGGAACTGATGATTTTTGGCGTGATTATAATGAAATGAGAAAAATAGGAATAGAATTTGTTAGAGAACCTAAAGAACAGGATTATGGAACGGTTGCAGTATTTAAAGATTTATACGGAAATTTATGGGACTTAGTTGAATTCAATAAAAATCATCCAATGTTCAAAAGAGTTAAATAAATAATCACAAAGAGGAATTGATCTGAAATTATCGAATAAATATATAATTAGAAATAATTATATATTTGGGAGGGTTTTATGGAAGATAATACAGAAAAAATAAAGTTAAGTTTTTGGAAGAAAATAATAGGTAGCATTCAAGGAATAAATCATTATGAGAATGTGTTAAAAGAAACTACTGGAAAGGCAGTATTATATTTGCTATTAATATCGTTGTTTCTTGGAGCTATTGGATCTATAAGAGGATCTATTGAGGTTAATAATGGAATATCAGAGTTTATCAAAATATATAATGACAATTGTCCAAACTTTGAGCTTATAAATGGAGAGTTAAGTGTTGAGGGCGTTATGCCAATGGTTTTATCAGAGGATGAAGATAATTATATTATTATAGATACAACTAACGGCACTAATCCTGCTGTTCTAGATTCTCATAGTAAAGGTATTTTAATACTAAAAGATAAAATGATTCAAAAAGAGAACCAATTACAAACTCAAGTAATCGAATTTAAATCATTACAAGGATTAACCATAAATAAAGATATAGCATATAGCTACTTCCATTATGCAAAGATTATTATACCATTTATTTTTATTGTAAATATCCTTGGGTATTTCTTGGGTGGACTCTTAAGCTCTCTATTTTTAGCTCTATTTGCCCTTATAATCAATGGAATTTTTAAAACAAAGTTGAAATATGGACAGTTGTATAGATTAAGCATTTATGCACTAACTACTCCGCTTATAATAAATACAATCTTGAAAATTTTAAGTATAGAACATTTTAGGTTCTATTGGTTACTATATCATACTATAGCTTATATTTATATTGGCTTTGCATTGAACAAACTAAAAAGTTCTAAGAATAATATTTTATTAGATTAGGTGTATAAATCAAATAAAAAGGTTAATGTCATAAATATTTTGGTTAATGGTACCATAAGTAACCATGACTCTCTATATTATATATGTTTAGGGTATTGAAATTCCGTTTATGATATGCAATGAAAAGTATATTAAGGTTAAAAAATGGAGCTACAGATTGTATAAAAATCTGTAGCTTTTTCTACGTTAATCAGAATTGAAGATATATAGTCCATATTGTAATCGGATTTGCATTATAGTTATCTCATAACCAGTCAATATATTATATAGAAAAAACAGTGGATTGTCAATATAATATGTTAAAAAGCTTGAAATAATGAGTGCTAAGTAGATAATATATATGGATCCTATTTGGATGTATTTTGTACATTTGTAATAACAAACCTAAATGAATATAATTAATTTCGTTGGTTAGGAAATTTGTAAATTGAAATTGAGGTGTTGATTATGTTGTCAATGTTAGCAGACTTAAGAGAAAGTGACAAGGTACAGTATGGTGCTAAAGCAAGTGAGTTAGGAGAGTTAATAAGAAGCGGAGAAAAGGTTCCAATTGGCTTTGCATTATCTTTAGAATTTTTCATGCGGTTTCTTGAATATAATAATTTTTCCTATAGTGCTGGAGACTATTTAACTTATAATGCAGAAATATGCAAAGTAATATTAAAAGGTTCATTTTCTCCTGATATGGAGAGGGAGTTACTTAAATTTTTTAATTGTATACAAGGCATGGGACTGAAATATGTAGTAAGATCCTCTGCTCTGTGTGAAGACAGCGATAACTATAGCATGGCAGGAATGTTCGATTCATTTATTAAATTGAATACTTTTGAAGAAGTTAAGACTGCAATAAAGAAGTGTTATGCTTCATTGTTTAGTGATAAGGTAATAGCATATTTCATAAAACAAAATTTAAATTTGGATGAGCTAAAAATGTGTATAATAATTCAGCAATTCGTTGAAGGTTGCTATTCTGGAGTAAACTTTTCTGTGGATACTATTGATATGGATGAAGAAGTAATGCATATTAATGCTGTAAAAGGCTTATGTGAAGATTATGTTAGCGGTAAAGCAAATTCAGCTTTTTATAAAATCTATAAAAAATGTGGAGCCATACTTGAAGAGAAGCTTCCGAAGGACAGTAACTTTCTGCCAAAGAATTTAGTAAATGAACTATATGAGTGCACATTAAGAATTGAGAAAACCTTCGGTAAATATCAAGATATCGAATGGACTATCAGAAATAAAGATATATATATTCTTCAAGCTAGGCCTATAACAACTTTTAAAGAAAAAAACTTTGAAATTATTTGGTCTGATAAAAATCAGGGCAATTATACTTGGTATAGAGAAGGGGAAAAACCTTTGGAATCGTTAATCAATGAGATTAACATAATCCTGGGAGAGGCATTAAATAGAGGATGTTATGACACTGGACTTGAAGAATTTTATACAGAGTACTGTATTCATAATGGATATTGGTATTATCGAGATAAGGAAATGCCAAATCATAAGGTACAAGAGCAAAGCTTTTTAAGTTCATTAAATAAGTTTTATGTTAAAAATCAAAATATATTCCAAGATGTAGTACTGCCGGAATTATTGATATTGAAAGAGGAACTGGATAAATATTTGTTTAGAGACTTATCTCAAAGGGAAGCAGCAGAGTTCTTGGACAAGTCCCTACAGTATATGGAATACTTAGCAGAAAAGCATCAACCAGTTACTCACGGATGTGATTATTTAGAGGATTTTATGCAATACTGCAGAATAATACAAAATGATCTTAGTGTAGAGGATTTATATGATTTAGTATTTAACATCAGTATATTAAATAAAGAACGAGGATTTTATATTGATATGGCAGATGAGGTGAATTCAAATCCTGTATTAAATAAAATGTTTAAAGATTGCAGGTATGATGAACTTTTACATGCTAGGCTTAAAAATATCCCAGAGAGCAAAAAGCTGCTTAAATTAATAGATGATTATATTGCTTTGTACGGAATTTGTAATTTGGAAGGTGATATCAATAGTGACTATCCAGAACCTATATTAATGGAGGCGCCTTACAAAGTAATAGGACACATTCGTGGATTTCTAATGTTTAATAGTGACAGCTTTAAAAGGTCTATTGAAAGCTCTTTAGAAAATAAAAAAAGAATTAAATCCATTATACTAAGCCAATTAGGAGAAGAAGATTCTCAAGAATTTCTAAGTAAGCTTGAATTAGCAGAAAAAGCATATTTAGCAAGAGATAATCATCATTACTATTTTGAGCGAATGACAAGATCATATCTTCGATTGGCTATTATTGAGGCTGAAAAAGTATTATTAAGAAATAAACAAATTCAGCATAGAGGAGACATGTATTTTCTTACCATAAATGAATTGAAGGAAGGACTAATACAAGGAAGGGATTATAATAAGCTTATTAATGAAAGAAAACAGCTATTTAATTATCAAAAAAAGCTGTTATCACCTCCTATTATTGGGAAAGCACCTGTTGAAAAGGTAGATTATAAAAATCAAAATGATGAACATGGCATAGGAAAATTACGTGAACAGGATATTATTTTAAAAGGGCTTCCAGGCCTAAGAAAAAAGGTTAAAGGAAAGGTTAAAATCGGATTGCCTGTTTATTTAAATGAAGATAGCATTTTAGTACTTCCATTTACAAGATGCGGAGAACTTAAGCTCATAGTTGGCAATGTAATAGGCATAGTTGTAGAAGTAGGGTCGCCTTTTGAGCATATGGGAATCCTTGCTAGGGAGCTGAATATACCAGTGCTGTATAATGTAGAAAATGCAATGAGCATCTTTAGGGATGGAGATGAAGTTCAGTTAGATGGTTTTGCAGGTGAAGTTAAAATCATAAAATCGGAGCTGTAGAAGTAAATTAATTTTTAACATGGTTGAGAAATTTTTCTATTTAAATGATTTACCAAATCATTTATGTGAGATATAATAATTATTAATCAATTCTTAGAAAATATAAATTAATTAAAAAATGAGCTAACTCAAGTGATAAATATGATAATGATTGGATTCCCAACGTTGGACATCGTGGAAACGATTGCGGGGAAAGAATTTGAAGAAACGTTGAATTTTTATAATTTTGCATAAAAGAAAGGTAAAATGGAAGATGTATAGCTTGATTTACTGTTTCCAATTAAGGAGAAGGGTTAAGAATAAGTTCGAAGGGTAAGGCAGATTAACTATTACAAAGAAAGAGGTGCTTAAATGGAAGATATTAAAATCGACTCAGCATTATCATTGGGCGGTTATAATTGGCGTGTGCTTGACATACAAAACAATACGGCTTTGATTATAACCGAAGATATTATAGAACAACGCCCTTACCATGATACTTATAAAGATATAACATGGGCTGACTGCGCGTTAAGAAAATATCTTAATGGTGAATTTTATGACAAATTCAACGCAACTGATAAATCAAGGATAATTCCGGTAATAAATAAAAATCTTGATAATCAGTGGTATGGTTCAAAGGGCGGAGCAGATACGGAAGACAGTATATTTTTATTAAGTATTGAGGAAGTATGCAAATTTTTTGGTGATAGCACTTCAAAACTGTATAACCGAGGAAAAAATCAAAGATATTGGTTTCAAAGAAAAGATGAAAACAACAGTAAGCGAATAGCAAAACTTCTGGGTAAAGAAGGGAGTTGGTGGTGGTGGCTTCGATCACCCGGTCGTGTTAATGTAAAAGCCGTGTACATCTTCGGGACTGACGGTAATATAGGTATACAAGGCAACAATATATTGAAAGGTAACATCAGTGATGGCAAATGTACAGGCGGTGTTCGTCCTGCTTTGTGGCTAAAGCTTGAATTGTAAATCTTGGGTCACTTTTAAAGTGGCTTTACTATAATTACAGAATAGAATAATTAAATTTAAAGGAGAATTAAAATGAGCAAGTATGAAAATGCAATGAAACTTATGGAGGAACGTTGTGGAAATGGCAAAGAGGAAGTTATTGCCCTTGCGACAATATCACTATCCTCGAGCACTGCCGGTAATCCTCGTCCTGCTGTCCGTATGGTATGCGCTTATTATGAAGATGGTGTATTTTATGTTTCTACGGATGCAAAAAAAAGTAAAATGCTACAAATTGAGAAGAATAACCAGGTTTCTGTCTGTGGGTTAGATTGGTATGCGTTCCAAGGTACGGCTGAAAATCTCGGTTGGGTCAAGGACGAGAAGAATGCGGAAATCAGAGCGAAATTCAAAAAAATTTTCGATTGGTTCGATGAAGTTGGTGACGAAGACAATCCTAACTCAATCGTTCTGCGTATCTCTCTCACAGAGGGTACGATTACTGACAACGAAAAAAAATACGGTGAACATCAGTATGAAATTGATTTTATAAATAAAACGGTGAAATAAGTACGTAAAGAATAAGCAGTTTCTAACTTGATAGACCAAAGACATCACTACTTGATTATCAATATTTTCTAACTTAGTTTTCTGAAACTCAACATTAAAAATGTAAATATAAAGATTTCTAATTTACAACTATAGCTTAGTATGTTATAATTTCTAAATATATTAATATCTTAAATTAATCTATATGGTTTATACATTAACTTATTGGCATATGGGGGTATCTAATGACAAAAGGACAAATTGAAGCGAAGATAAGCGAAGCAATTAGTAAATTTGAGATTGAACATATGGGAAGAGGGCCAGAAAAAATTCGAACAATCATATTTGGAGATTTGATAATAGTGAGGATTAAAGGTTTTTTGAGTAAATCAGAAAGAAGTTTGGCTCGAAACAAAGAAGGTATAGACTTAATAAAAAAAGTTAGGACTGCTTTATTCGAAAATGCAAGAGAAAGTTTGGAAAAAGCTATAAAATCTGTACTTGATGCTGATATAATAAGTACCTATTCTGATGTAAGTACAAAAACAGGTGAAAAAATTATAGGTATAGTTATAGATCAAGATATTGAAGAAAATTTTATAAAATAATTTGGAAGATGTATTGAAAGGTTAATACCAGTCAAGAATAAGCCAATAACAATAACTCTATTATAGGGAGTTTTTGTTATTGGCTTTTTTAAATTTAAATTAGGATGGTGAAATATGAATACAACAGAGATATTTAGATTAAAACCTCCTTCAAATATAGGTATAATTGGAGGCGGACAATTAGGAAAAATGTTGACAGTAGAAGGAAAGAGAATGGGATATAACATAATTATATTAGATCCAAAAGCTAATTGTCCGGCAGGACAAATTGCTGATGAACAAATTATAGCTGAGTTTTCAGATATAACTGCATTAAGAGAGTTATCTAGAAAAACTGATGTTATAACATATGAGTTTGAACATATAGATGTAGAATTGCTTAGTTTAATAGAAGAAGATGGACATAAAATATACCCATCATCTAACACACTTAGGATGATACAAAATAAATATATTCAAAAAAGTATATTTAAAAAGTCAGGTATCAAAGTACCAGATTTTTATTTGATTAATAGCTTAGATGAATTGAAAGATATATTTTATAAACTTGATAAAAAAATTATATTAAAAGCTTGCAAAGGTGGTTATGATGGTAAAGGAAATATTGTAATAAAGGATGCTAATAAAATTGAAGAAGCTTATAAAAAGCTTTGCAATGATGACTTAATGGTTGAAGAATTTATTGATTATATAAAAGAAGTATCAGTAATAATTAATAAGAACCATGAAGGTATATCTTTTTATCCGGTAACAGAGAATATTCATAAAGATAGCATTCTTATAAATTCTATTATACCTGCAAAGATTTCAAAGGAAACAGAAGAAAAAATTATACAAATGGCTAAAAAAATTATTGAAACAATAGATGATTTTGGAGTGTTTTGTATAGAGTTTTTTATTGATTGTAACTTGAATATTTTAGTTAATGAAGTTGCTCCAAGACCACATAATTCAGGTCATTACACAATCGAAGGATGTATTACATCACAATTCGAACAACTTATTAGAATTATAACAGGGATGCCATTAGGTTCAACAAAATTAAGATTACCATGCGCTATGTACAATATATTAGGAAGCAATGATGTTGATGGTAAGTATTGTGTAAATGGTATAGAATCAATTCTCGATATTGAGGATTGTTATTTCCACTTGTATGGAAAGTCGGAATCAAAGTATTTGAAAAAAATTGGGCATATAACAGCACTAGATGAATCAGTTGAAAAGGCAAATCAGAAAGCCCAAAAAGCAATGAGTAGTATAGGGATAGCTCCTTTAGTAAATGCTTAGATTTAGAAAATACCTAATGTTAAACATTTAGAAACTAGGAGGGAAGTATAAAATGTTTGAGAATAATATTGTTCCATTAGTTGGAATTGTAATGGGAAGTGAGTCAGATTTAAAAGTTATGAAAATGGCGGCACAGATAATGGAAGAATTAAAAATACCATATGAAATAAAAGTTGTATCTGCTCATAGAACACCTGATAGAATGTATGAATATGCAAAAAATGCTGAAAAAAGGGAATTGGAGGTGATTATAGCAGGTGCAGGAGGAGCAGCTCATTTGCCAGGAATGATTTCTTCTATGACGTTATTACCTGTAATAGGAATTCCTATAAAATTAAGAGAGTTAGATGGTATGGATTCATTACTATCAATAGTGCAAATGCCAAGTGGAGTACCAGTAGCTACAGTAGGAATTAATAACGCAAAAAATGCAGGTATTCTAGCTGTTAGAATATTGAGCATAAAACATCCAGAAATAAGAGAGAAGTTAAATAACTATATGATTAGAATAAAAGAAAATGTAGTATTTGACTTAGAAGATAAATTAGATGAAAGTTGGAGCATAGATAATGAAAAAACTAACTAAACAAAATAATATTACACCTGGACAGAGATGGATATATGTAATTTTGGGAATCATTATTATGATGTGCCTAGGTACCGTATATTCATGGAGTGTTTTTAGATTACACGTAGAAGAATTATATAATGTAGGTACTACTGAAAGTGGATTTCCATACATGATTTCTTTAGCATTTTATGCACTTTTTATGTTTTTGACAGGTAAGCATTTAGATAAATATAGCCCTAGGGTGATGATTTCTTTTGGATCTATTCTTGTAGCGGTAGGATGGATATTATCTGGATATGCACCTAATATATATATTTTAACAATTACATATGGAGTCATAATTGGTGCTGGGGTTGGCATAGCTTATGGTGCTCCAATGACAGTAGTAGCAAGGTGGTTTCCTGAAAAAAAAGGTTTAGTAGTAGGACTTATATTGACTGGATTTGGTTTATCACCACTTATAACAGCACCTGTTGCAAGATATTTTATAGAAGTTTATGGAATAGTTCAATCATTTAAGATATTGGGAATATCATTTGGTATTATAATACCACTACTTTCATATCCATTCAGATATCCTTCCGATAATGATTATAACTACCTAAAAACAACATCTAACATAATTGAAAATATAAATGATGTAAATACCGAAAAAATGATTAAATCTAAAAGTTTTAAGAGTTTATATTTTAGTTTTATTATTGGCACAATGATTGGATTAATGTTAATTGGGATGACAAGTAATGTTGGAATTGAACTGGTAAAGTTGCCATCAAAAACAGTTACTTTATTAATTTCGTTATTTGCCGTGTTTAACGGCATAAGTAGACCTATATTTGGTTGGATTACTGATAAGTTATCCCCTAAAAAAGCCATGATAATTTCTTATGGGTTAAGTATTGTTGCAGCATCATTAATGTTAATGGCTGATGAAGGAAGCTTAGTGTTATTTATTATATCATTTTCAATATTTTGGTTTAATCTTGGTGGATGGTTAGCTATTGCACCAACTTCAACCCTCAATATTTACGGAATAAAATGGTATAGTCAGAATTATGGTGTTGTTTTTACTGCATATGGAATAGGTGCTATTATTGGGGTATTGGCTTCAGGATTGCTAATGGATTTTCTTCATAGTTATAATGCGATCTTTTATTTTGTAATAATTTTATGTATTATAGGCATATTCATATCACAAAAGATTACAAAAACTAATGAAAATATAATATAAATAGCATGAAAAGCAAGAAGTTATAGCCTTTATAATGTAGTTGAATATTAATTTAAGGTCTTCTAAAAAACGGTCAGTAGGTTTAAAATAAAATTAATCTACTGACCGTTTTGGTCTATAGATGAACCGAAGATTTCTAACTTAAAAGCCAAAAAACGCCACTACCTGATTATAAATATTCAATTAAGACGAAGTGTGGTTTATAGCTTTAGGCATTGATATGAATGCCTAAGGCTATTTTTGTAAATGGAAATAACGTATCTTAAGTACTATAATAGTGCACTTTCA